>JAFUOL010000011.1 GCA_017481865.1 Clostridia bacterium
AGTCGACTCTAAAATTATGTTATCTGTTGCAATAGCGACCTGTTTGTGAAAAAATGCAGATGCGAGGTGAGAGTATGGTAGACCGCAGGATTTTAGAGAAATTAAAGCCTATAACCGAGGAAGAAAAGCGTATTTTATCAGGTGAAAAAGCTGTGGACCGTCAGCTTTACCACAACAACACAAACGGTACGGTAAATGCCGAGAAGCTTCTGAAAAACGGCAAGCTTTTTACAATCCGCACCCATACACGTTTTGTACGCTTCTACGAGCACACCCACGATTATGTGGAAATGATATACATGTGCTCAGGCAGCACCACTCATATAATTAACGGTAAGGAAATTGAGCTTAAAACGGGTGAACTGCTGTTTTTAAGCCAAGGTGCAGTTCAGGAGATTTTACCTGCCGAAGAAAATGATATTGCGGTGAATTTTATAATACTCCCCCATTTTTTCGAGCAAAGTCTCACCCTTTTAGGAGGTGACCGTTCCCCTTTAAGTCAATTTCTTATAGGTTGCTTGCGTTCGGGGGAGAATTACGGCGGTTATCTGCATTTTAAGGGGTCTGACATACTGCCTATACAAAACCTTATTGAAAATCTTTTATGGACCCTTATCTACGATTCGGCAAACAAGCGTTATTTAGGACAGGCAACCCTAAGCCTTTTGTTTTCCCAGCTTTTAAGCTATACAGACCGCCTTTCCTACACAGACAGTGACGAGGACAATACCGTAAAGCTTTTCCGATATATTGAGGAAAATTACAAGACCGCAACACTCACCGAGGCGGCAGACATGTTTTACTATGATATTTACCATTTATCCCGTGAAATCAAGCGTAAAACGGGCAAAAACTTCACCGAGCTTTTGCAGGATAAGCGGCTTTCCCACGCAGCATACCTTTTAAAAAATACTGAGCTTAAAATTTCGGACATTTCGGTTTCGGTAGGTTATGAAAACACAAGCTATTTCCACAGAATTTTCAGGAAGCAATTCCGCATGTCTCCCAAGGCTTACCGAACTGCAAATAAGGACACTTTTTAAAATTAAATCAAGACCTTGACCCCCCTATTTACAATGTGCTACAATGAAGAAAAAATTGCACTGTAAAGAGGGAATTTTATGTCTTATTGTTTAGCTATTGATATCGGCGCATCGAGCGGACGTCATATTTTAGGTGAATATAAGGACGGTAAGGAGCTTTGACCAGAAGGTAGACTCCCTTTCAGGCGGTATTCAGACCACAGGTAACTACCCCACAGAGGTTGTGTCGGATAAAATCCCCGCTCTCCTCGCCTTTTTCCCCGAGATTGCTTTGCATGTTACACGTCCTATCCGTTGGGACAGTGACCACGTAGTTTTACTTGATGACGAAACTAAAGAAATCTGCAAAGAGATAGTACGTTGCGCCGGACTTGACGGTAGCGTTAAAATCGCCCTCGACTATTTCGACGCTTCTATAAACCGTGTTTCAGCTTGGACGGTAGGTCTTAGAAACACACAAAAGGCTCTGCTTATGGCACTTCTTAATCCCACCGATAAGCTTACTAAGCTCCAGAACGAAAACAACTGGACAGAGCTTATGGTTTTGGGTGAGGAACTCAAGACCCTGCCCTTCGGCGATGTTTGGGCTGAATATTGTAAAGAATGCGGCGCACCCTTAGACGGCGAATGGTTCGATACCGTAAAACAGTACGAAAAAGAAATCCAGAGCAAACGCGGCTGATTTAAAAACATATGTCATTCTGAGATACGCAAGAATCTCAGAATGACTGTTTTTTTGTGCCCGATAACATACCTTTTGTTTTTTTGCAAAAACACATAGACTATGACAAAAATCTGAAATTGTTATTGACAAGGCTTTATAAATCATATTATAATTTATTTGCCGCATTGAATTATGGAGGATTTGTTATGAACGAGCTTTGTGAAAATTATATTGAAGAATACGGCAAGGTGCCGCTTAAAGGCGAATATGATGTTATTGTAGCGGGTGCAGGTGTGGCAGGTGTAGCCGCCGCCCTATCAGCTAAAAGAATGGGCAAAACTGTACTGCTTATTGAAAAAAGTCTTACACTCGGCGGGCTTGCTACATTGGGTCTTATAAATCTTTTCGTTCCGATGTGCAACGGCAGAGGGAAGCAAATAATTTACGGTATGGCTGAAGAACTTTTAAGGGAATCTATAAAATACGGATATGACACTATCCCTGCCGACTGGCTTGACGGCGAGCCGCAAGGCGAAACCAAAAGCCGTTATCTCACCCGTTTTTCGGCTAATATTTTCGCCCTTGTTTTAACGGAGATGATAACCGACAGCGGTGTAGACCTTTTGCTTGATACCGTAATTTCAAAACCTGTTATGGAAAACGGTCACTGCAAGGGTCTCATAGTCGAAAACAAGACAGGCAGAGAGTATTTTGAGGGCAAGATTATAATTGATACTACAGGCGACTCGGACATCCTTTACCGTGCAGGTGTTCCTACATATCAGGGTGGAAATTATTTTTCCTACTACGCACTGGGTACCAACCTTGAATCTATGGAAAAGGCTTGCAAATCGGGTAAAATAAATAATGCGTTTTATTATGTATGCGGCGGAAATGCCAGTCTCTACGGCACAAACCACCCTAAAGGCATGCCCCTTTTCCCAGGCACTACGGCTGAAAATGTAACCGAATATATAGTTAAAAATCAAAAGGTTCTTTTGGAAAAATTAAAAAAGCAGGACAGACAGACAAGAGAAATCGTAACACTTCCGGGAATGGCACAGTTCAGGACTACCCGCCGTCTCATAGGAGACTACGAGCTTAAAGGCGAGGAAAGATTTGTACACTTCGAGGACTCCATATCTGCCCTTTGCGATTTTGAAAATCGTGATTGGCTTTATGAACTGCCCTACCGCTGTCTTGTAAAAACAGGCTTTGATAATCTCATCACCGCCGGACGTTCGATTTCAGCCTCCGGTTGGGCGTGGGAGGTAACAAGGGTAATACCACCTGCCATTGTAAGCGGTCAGGCAGCAGGCATTGCCGCCGCTATGGCAATAGATACAGGCAAACCCATTTACGGCATTGATGTTAAGGAGTTGCAAGCTACACTCGAAAAACAAAATGTTATGATTCATTTTGACGATTCTTTAATCCCCGACGACCCAGATTTAAAGGTTCTTATGCCGGGAGATGGACATTTTTAAAATTTTTTTGAAAAAATTTAAAAAAAGGGTTGCAATATGCCCGCCTTTTGTGTATAATAATAAGGCAATAGAGATTGCAACCCAA
>JAFUOL010000101.1 GCA_017481865.1 Clostridia bacterium
CGTTTTTCGTGCCCCTCGTTTGGAGCGCCTGATTATAATACCACAACCTTCCCCTTTTGTCAACACTTTTTTTTGATTTTTTTAAAAGTTTTTTTCTTTTCAACAAAAAGTCAAGTGTTATCCTCAAAAGTGCATTTTTACTGTATAAAATGACCCGTAATTACTCCAAAACTCCTTTTAGTTTCAATAAAATTCTTTTTTCGGCACGGGAGACCTGTACCTGTGACATATTTAAAATTTCAGCAGTTTTACTTTGAGTCATAAAATTAAAATAGCGGCAATTCATTATTTTTCTTTCGGTTTCGTTAAGTTTTTTAAATGCCTCATCTAAGATAAGTCGGTTAGAAATTTGATCCTCGTAGCTTTCGGTTGGCAAATCGGTCTCCTTTATACCGTCATCTCCCTCATAAGTTAAGGACACGGTAGGCTGGGTTGCGCAGACCGCCTCGGTTATATCCTCTGCCGATACACCGATAGCCTCTGCAAGCTCGGAAACGGTGGGTTCCCTGCAAAGTGTTTGTTCCAGCCTTTGTTTTTCGTAGTTTATTTTTACCGATAGCTCTTTAACCGAACGAGATACCTTAACAGAACCGCCGTCACGGAATAGACGGCGCACCTCTCCCATAATAACGGGGACAGCGTAGGTGGAAAAGCACAAGCCCCTATCCTCATCAAACGCATCGGTCGCCTTGATAAGACCGATACATCCTGCCTGATAAAGGTCGTCATACTCAATCCCCCTGCCCGAAAACCTTTTGCAAATAGAATGTACCAATCCTAAATTATTTTCGATAAAAGTGTCCCTTTCAGCTTTGGTCTTAACCATTTATATTAAACCGCCGACTGATTTTTTTAGACATTGTAATGGTAGTACCCTTTCCCACACGTGAGCTTACCTTTACATTATCCATAAAGCTCTGCATTACAGCAAAGCCAAGGCCTGCTCGCTCGCCGCCTACCGTAGTATAAAGAGGCTCCATTGCCTTTTCTATATTTTCTATACCGCAGCCCTTATCTCTAATTTTGATTTTAATTATGTTTGTATCTGTAAGCTCAGCGGATATGTAGATTTTTCCGAAGGTTTCGCCGTAGGCATGTACTATACAGTTAGTTACCGCTTCGGAAACGGCGGTTTTAATATCGCTTATTTCCTCCAAGGTGGGGTCAAGCTGTGCGGCAAAAGCCGAAATGCAGGCTCTTGCAAAGCTTTCGTTTGCGGACTTTGCATCTAAAGTCATTGTAAATTTATTTTTTACTGTCATCCTTATCTTCCTTCCAATTTAGCCAGTCTTTCTATACCGGCAAGCTTTAGCATTTTATAAATCTGAGGCGGAGCCTGTGTTATATGCAACTCTGCGCCCGTTTTAACAAGATTTCTGTATCTGCCCATAACAAGCCCTATTCCGGAGCTGTCCATAAAATTAACATCCTTAAAATCGAGGATGAGGAGTGTGGGCATATTAAGCTCTACTGCATTGTCTATAGCCTCACGCATTTCCTTTGCGGTGTGGTGGTCTAATTCTCCTCCGAGGTAAGCCGTTACAACCTCGCCTGTTACATTTATTTTTACTGACATTTTTATCCCTCCTTGATAAAAAATAATAAAAGGACAAGCACATATTATATAATAAGTGCTTGTCCTTAAAAATTCTGTCGCAAAAAGCAATGAATTTAAAATTATTTTAATATTTTTCTAATGTCTGCCGCAAGGTATAGCGAGCCGAATATAAAAATCGGGTCACCGTTTGAAATTTCAGTAGCTTTTTTCAAAGCATCATCATAATTTTCAGCGGCAATGCAGGGGCAAACTTTAGCGGCTGTTTCTGCCAGCTCCTCGGCTTTTAATGAGCGAGGCATATCTTTAACCGTTACCGCCACGGCATTTTTGCAGCAAGGCAAAGTGATATTTAAAACATCTTTGTAGTTTTTGTCCTTCATTACACCTAGTACGGCGGTAATTTTTCCCGTGTACTTTTTCATTTCCTTTGCAAGTACTGCCGCACCGTCCGGATTGTGAGCACCATCCAGCACAATAATCGGATTTTTAGATATAACCTCCATACGGGCTGGGAAAAAGGTGTTTTTAAGACCTTTATATAAAATATTATAAGGTATATTATAGCCGCTGTTTTTCACCGTTTCGATAGCGGTAAGCGCATTTTCAACCTGATAACAGCCTGCAAGAGAAATTTCGAATCTCTCACCTTTATATATAAAGGTGTTGCCGGTAATATCACTTTTTAAAATTTCACACTCCTTTAAATCAGGTACGGTTAGCCTATCGGTATAGCTTTGTATTACATTTAATGCCTCGACTTCCTGATTAGGCGATGTAACAACAGGGCAATCCCTTAAAATACCGCATTTTTCATGGGTGATTTTTTCAATTGTGTCGCCCAGTATCGCTGTATGGTCAAGACCGATTTTGGTAATAACTGCACTTGCAAGATTATCAAGGGTGTTTGTAGCGTCAAGTCTACCGCCAAGACCCGTTTCACAAATTAAAATATCAATATTTTGTTCAGCAAAATATAAAAAGGCTAAGGCGGTAATAAATTCAAATTCTGTTAAGGCTATTCCTGTTTCCTTTACCTTTTCGCAGTAGTAGCATAAATCAGTCTCGGTTATAAATTCACCGTTTATTTGTATACGCTCCCTGAAATCTATTATATAAGGAGAGATAAAAAGTCCCGTTTTGTAGCCGGCGGTTTTAAAAACGGAAGTAAGCATTGCTGAAACCGAGCCTTTGCCGTTAGTACCTGCAATATGAATGGCTTTTAATTTTTCTTGTGGGTCACCGAGGAAGGATAAAACCTTTTTTATACGTTTAAGTCCTGCCGGCAAACCGAAATTACCGAGAGAATGTATAAATTCAAGCGTTTCATTATAATTCATTCAATCACCGATTATAATTATACTCCAATATAAATTAGTTTTCAATGGTTCCAATTAAAGTTACCGTCCCAAACAGGCATATTTGATATATATTTTTCTGCTACAGCAGGTACATAGTAGGCTCTGTATGTTTTAAGCTCGTTCTCCAATTCTTTATCCGATAATTCAATTAAAAATTTATAAAAATCGACAAAGCTCTGTCGAACCTTGTCGATTTTGGAATCAATAGTCAAAAGCGAACTCTTAAAAACTATATTTATTGAAAAAACCTCATTCCAAAGAATGAGGTTCAGACTGTCGAAAAAGTCCAGTTTTCACTGGGCTTTTTCTGACTTTTATGGTATAATAAAGTTGGTGATAAAAATGATAGTAAAAGAGAGAATACACAGAGACCAACTCGAAATGTTTAGCATAGAAGAATATGTAC
>JAFUOL010000012.1 GCA_017481865.1 Clostridia bacterium
ATTTAGTATTATTAAGGGGAGAGAATCAAAGAGAGAACTTATGCGACCACATACTTACAATATTAACTGCCTTTTTTCCTCATATACTTGATATACAAGCCTATGCTGAATGTTTATTCTTCTTGAATACAAGCGCGACATATCGCCTATAAGCTTTTCATACGGTGGAGGGTTTTGAAAGAGGTTTAAAGCTATTTGTATCAAGCTTTGCAGATTTTAAAATTAAATCAATTATTTTCTTAGCTGTTGTATTTGTTTTATAGCTATCTTTGAATAATAGACTTTATACATTACCATTCAACCTCATCTGCAGGAACAGATTCAGTTAAAGGTGCGTTTTTACCCTCTAAAATCTCTTCCTTGACCTTTTTATCGCTTGATAGATATAAAGTCTCAACCAAACTATTATAATCGTTCTCGCTTAATATAACGGCATTTCCATTATATATTTTAAAAATTACCAACTGACCCATCTCACACAATTTGTTAAAAATTTAACAAAATAAATGAGGCACACTTTCGTGCGCCCCAAATTATATATATATTTACTGTTTTTTTCTATTTTTTCTACTGTTTATAAGTATTATCACCACAACAATTGCGGCAATTATTGCAAAAGGAATTAAATACGGAATACAGCTTACAAAGAATATAAAGATTGAAACTGTAGCATTCCAAACGTTTGCGAAATTATTTTTAAGGTTTGTACCGATTTTTTGCCATGTGTTCTGCCTTTCAACAACAACGGTACGTTCAACCTCGTCGATTTCGATATAAACCGTACTGTAGCTTACAAGATTATCATATGTACGCAGCTGGGATTTGTAGGATTCAATAGTCTCGATAACCTCTGTAAGCTTTTCACGGACAGCAATTATATCTGACATGGTAGCGGCGCTTTTAAGCAGATTTTCGAGGGATTCCTTTTCCGCCTCCAGTACCTCAACACGGCTTTCCATGTCAACGTATTGGAGTGTTACGTCCTCTGTGGAAACGGATTTTCTCACAATAACACTATTTTCGGAAACAAAATTGGTAAAATTACCGCTTTTATCGGCAGGTATTCTTATAGTTATTTCGGCAGTTCGGGTATTATTGGCGTTATATTCCCTGCCGTAAATACTGCTGCTTTCTACGTAACCGCCAAGCTCGGTAATTTGCTTATTTACATTTTCCAGCAGAGTATCAAATTCCTTCGTTTGCACCGATAAATCTATGTTTTCTATAATTTTACGGTTGTCCCTAACCGTGTCGGAGGTGGCGGTACTGCCTGATACACTGACACTTGCGTTATCCTCATAAGCCACCGAATCCTCTGCTACATAATTATAGGATTTTTCGGAAGCGCCGCAGCCTGCAAACATAAAAATAATCAAAATCACAGCACCGAACATTGAAAATAATTTTAAGAATTTGTTTTTCATAAATAAACCTCCTTAAACCCTCTTTCGTTAATAATACCGATTAAAGTGTAATAAGGTTTCACCCTATATGAAAATAATACCATACTACCCCTAAAATTTCAAGGATAGTGTTTATCTATTAGTATTTCATAAATTTTTTCAGCATTTTCAAATATCTGTCTGCTTTCGTCAATGGCGCAGGTTTTTAGTTTCTTTTTCCGAGGCTTGCCCCACACATTGAAAAATTTCGGACCTATACAAGTAAAATACTCAGTATCAGTAAAAATCCCTTTTATAATGCTTAGTGCGGCAATTCTAGGGGGCATAAAAATTACCTTCATTGGGTTTTTAATTATAGCAAACAGCCATTTCGGATAATGCGATGTAATGTTTGTAAAGGTTATTCCGGGGTGTACTACAGAAAGCTTAATTTCAGGGTAGCTTTTCAGCAGCTCAAACATTGAAAACATAAGATATCTTTTGGAATTGCCATATACAAGGCTTGGTTTTTTTCTACTCTTAAAATCAATATCATCAGGGTCTGTTTTTCCGTAGTTATGTGCGATACTTCCTACAACCACTACCCTGCCCTTTCTTGCTTTTAAGCACGGCAGAAGCTGTTTTGTTATGTAATAGGGTGCCGCAAAGTTTATAGTGAATACATTGTCAAGACCTGTATTCGAAATTTTTCTCGGTATACTGTAAGCTCCTGCATTGTGAATAAAAATATCGATAGAAATTTTTTTAATCTTATTGCAAGCGGCTTTTACAGAGTTTATATCCTCAAGGTTGGCAATAATACAGTAAATATCGGCATTATTGAATTCTTGCTTTAATTTTTTCTCAAACCGCAGGGATTTTTCTGGGTTTCGGTCAATAAGTACAAGCGAGCCGCCGAGCTTGAGAATATAACGGCAAATTTCCTGACCGAGTCCTCCGGTAGAACCGGTAATCGCCACGGTTTTACCGACAAGCGAAGCTGTGTTTTCTTTTAGCCATTTTACTGTATTCATTATCTCACCCTAACCACAACTAAATAATAGCATATAACACCCTATTTTGCAAGCTTATTCCAGATTTAACATATTTCAAAATTGTTAAATGCTTTCGGTATTGCCAACAGGGTCAAAATTTGATATAATATCACCGAAACGGAAGTGAAAATAATGCATAATTTTTTCGTGAATTGCGATAACCGTCAGGGTGACCGATATTTTATAACCGGCTCTGACTGTAACCATATAAAAAACGTTCTTCGTATGCGTGAGGGTGACACCTTCCTTGTGAGCTGTAATGGCGTCAGCAGCTTGTGCAGTCTCGAAAGTATTGACGGTGATACTGCTGTAGCCAAAATAATTGAGGAAAACTATCAGGATACGAATTTACCCATAAATATTTATCTTTTTCAGGGTCTTCCAAAAGCCGATAAAATGGAGCTGATTATCCAAAAGGCGGTGGAGCTTGGCGTTCGGGCGGTAGTACCTGTGGAAATGAACCGCTGTGTTGTTAGGCTTGACGATAAGAAAAAGAAAGCAAAAGTGTTACGCTGGCAGTCGATAGCTGAAAGTGCCGCAAAGCAAAGCAAACGGAGTATTGTCCCCGAAGTTAATGACGTTATGACCTATCAAAAAGCCATGGAAAAGGCTGAAAAGCTTGACCTTTTTCTTGTGCCTTATGAAAATAAGGACGGTATGTCTGCTACAAAAAAGGCGCTGTCATGCATTAAAAGCGGAATGAATGTTGGAATACTTATAGGTCCCGAGGGCGGTTTTGAGGAAAACGAAATAGATAAGGCGGTAAGTATTGGCGGTAAGACTGTTTCTTTAGGCAAAAGAATTCTCCGCACAGAGACTGCCGCAATAACCGCTGTGGGGATGTGCATGCTTTATGCAGAAATGAATTTAAACGGTGAAAACGAATGAAAAAACTCCCCGAAAGCTATGTAAACAGAATGAAGGCCATTTTAGGCGATGAATATCCTCTGTATGAAAAGGCCTTGTGCGATGAGCCGGTTAAGGCTTTTCGTGTGAATACCGATAAAATTAGTGTAGAGGATTTTGCGAAAATTGACGGATTTTCAGGCGGAAAAATTCCCTATACCGAAAACGGATTTTATCTGAATTACGATAAAATCGGTAACCACCCATACCACCATGCAGGAATGATATATGTTCAGGAGCCTGCGGCAATGGCCCCTGCCGAATCTATAGATATAAAACCTGATTGGAAAATACTTGACATGTGCGCCGCCCCCGGAGGGAAAAGCACACAGCTTAAAAATAAACTCCAAGAAAAAGGGATTCTTGTATCTAACGAGATTATCCCCTCTCGCTGTAAAATCCTCACGGGCAACATAGAACGGTTGGGACTTTTAAATACCGTAACCACCTGTATGGACACTGCAAAGCTTGCAGATACCTTTCCTGATACCTTTGATATGATAATGGTGGATGCACCCTGCTCGGGCGAGGGAATGTTCCGCAAGGACGAAAACGCAATTGAGGAATGGAGCGAGGAAAATGTCAAGAAATGCGCCCTCCGTCAGGCAGAGATTTTAGAAAATGCCGTTAAATGCCTTAAAAACGGTGGATATATAGTATATGCCACCTGCACCTTTTCTTTAGAGGAAAACGAAATGACGGTGGATAATTTTCTCAAAAATAACCCCGATTTTGAGATTGTGCCTGTAAAAAAGTCGGTAATGGAAAGTACGGCTGACGGTATTTATTTTGACGGGTGTGAATGTAAAGACATACACTTTGCAAGAAGGTTTTACCCTCATAAAAATAAAGGAGAGGGGCAGTTTATGGCGGTACTGCATCACACAGGCGAAAAAACAGCAGTGTATAATACTACAAGAAAAACCGATATTAAAATTGACAAGGTTATAACCGATTTTCTCGATGATGTGCTTGATACCTATGATAAAGAAAAGGTTACAATGTATAACGGAAATCCTGTGTACTTTACGCCTGATTTTGAGGTAAAAAAAGGTACTGCCTTTTCCTGCGGTGTAACTATTGGAGAAATACGCAAAAATTACATCCTTCCCCACCACCAGTTTTTTATGGCTTTAGGAAAGGATTTTAAGCGTCAAATAAAGCTTAAACACGACAGCGAAGAAGTTACGAAATATCTCCACGGCGAGGAAATTCCCACCGATTGTGAAAATGGCTGGGCTGTAGTGACTGTAGACGGCTGCACCGTAGGCGGAGCGAAAGTAGTATCTGGCATAGCTAAAAACCACTATCCAAAAGGTTTACGGCTTAAATAAGGTTGACACAGAAAAAGCCGTGTGATAAACTAAATTTGCTGAAATTCCTATAAAGGAGTGACAAACATGAATAATAACACCAAGCAAATTTTAGGTGCTGTATGCTGTGCTGCCGCAGTGGTATTATTTTGGGTATTCTATGCCCTGCTTATTATTTTAGTTCTGCCCGAAAAATTAACTGCGGTTAAAATTATTATCGGTGCTGTATTTGCTTTGTTTAGCGGTATTATGGTTCATGTTGCGGCTGAAAGAATTAAAGAAATCAGGAGCGGTGAGGAAAATGATATTAGTAAATACTGATTACATTACAGGTAAAGAGTTTGAAATGTTGGGTCTTGTTAAGGGAAGCACAATTCAGACAAAGAATATAGGACGAGATATTACCCAAA
>JAFUOL010000102.1 GCA_017481865.1 Clostridia bacterium
CCGCTCCGCTTAGCCGAGGGCTCCAATGCCTTTCTGATTTCGGGCAGAGCCGTCCAGAAGCTGTTCCAAAAATCCTGACTGTTTTCCAAATTCCTTCACCCAACCTTTCATTTAGATATTTTACCTTCTTTTCACCCAAAAGTAAAGCACTAAGGCAAAATATACAAAATTTTTTTCCACTTTAAAGGATTATATTAAATTTCTTGAAAATTAAATTTGCCTCGTTGACAAAAATGGGAGTATATGATAATATAACTATGTAAATGTAAAGGTTCTTTGTGACTGACGGATAAGTGGAGCACCACATGAATCAAAGAGCCCTACGAGCCGACCGTCTGGGCACACTTAAACCTACTTGGTTTAGTGCGCCCTTTTTTAGTTAAGGAGGATTACATGAAAAAGATAGGAATTATCATGGGAAGCGACAGCGATTTGCCAACCGTACAGAAAGCAGTTGACACCCTGAAGGAATTCGGTGTACCTTGTGAGGTGCATGTTTTTTCCGCACACAGAACACCTGTTGAAGCAAGGGATTTCAGCATAAATGCCAGAGAAAACGGCTTTGGTGCAATTATAGCAGCTGCCGGAATGGCAGCTCATTTAGCAGGGGCAATAGCCGCTAACACCACCCTCCCCGTAGTAGGAATACCTATAAATTCAGGCAAATTAAACGGTATTGACGCACTTTTATCAACTGTACAGATGCCTTCGGGTATACCTGTTGCCACAGTTGCTATTGACGGCGCAGTCAATGCCGCTTTGTTATGTATACAAATTCTTGCCGTTACCGATAAGGAATTAGCCGACAAGCTTGATAACAAGCGTAAAGCCGATGCTCAAAAGGTACTGGAAAAGGATAAAGCCTTAAAGGCACAAATTTAAAAAAGTAATTTAATTCAAAGGAGATAAAAAACAATGGAAAAGAAACTTATTTACACAGGAAAGACTAAGAATGTTTACGAGCTTGAAAACGGCAACTGCCTGCTTAAATTCAAGGACGACTGCACCGGTAAGGACGGTGTGTTTGACCCAGGCGAAAATTCGGTAGGTCTTACTATTGACGGTGTTGGTGACGTTAACCTTCGTATGTCTATCTACTTCTTTGAGAAAATAAATGCCGCAGGCATTAAAACTCACTATGTAAGCGCTAACCTTGACGATACTACCATGGAGGTACTCCCTGCCAAGGTTTTCGGTAAGGGTCTTGAGGTTATTTGCCGTTATAAGGCAGTAGGAAGCTTTTTCCGCCGCTACAGCGATTATATTGAGGAGGGCGCTGACCTGCCCGCTTACGTTGAAATGACCTTTAAGAACGATGCTAAGGGCGACCCGCTGGTAACTAAGGACGGTCTTGTAGACTTAGGCGTTATGACCGCTAAGCAGTATGACGATATTAAGAAAATGACTCAGGACATTACAAAGATAGTTGCCGATGACCTTAAGGAAAAAGGACTGGACATGTATGACATTAAGTTTGAGTTCGGTTATGATGCAAACGGCGACGTTATGCTTATAGACGAAATTGCTTCGGGTAACATGCGTGTTTACAAGAACGGCGAATACATCGACCCGATGACCCTCTCTGAGCTTTTCTTTGCTTAATTTTCAATACATTATCGCAATTCTATTATCAAGGAGAAAACCCATATGGGAGGATTTTTCGGAGCAGTCAGTAAAAACGATGCTATTTCCGATGTATTTTTTGGTACTGACTACCATTCACATTTAGGCACCCGCCGTGCCGGTATTGCCGCATACGACCCCGAGCTTGGTCTCCAGCGTGAAATTCACAATATTCAAAATTCGCCCTTCAGAACTAAGTTTGAGGATGTTTTTGAGGAAATGAAAGGCTTTGCGGCTATAGGCTGTATAAGCGACTATGACCCCCAGCCTTTACTTATCCGCTCGGATATAGGTGTATACGCTATCTGCGTGATAGGTATGATCAATAATTCCGATGAACTTATAGAAAAATATCTTTCGTCAAACAAAGGTCATTTCGGAGCTATGACAGGCGGCAAGGTAAACGCCACCGAGCTTATAGCGGCACTAATTAACCAAAAGGAAAATTTTGTAGACGGTATCAAATTTGCTCAGGCTTCGGTTGACGGTACAGCATCTATCCTTATATTAAAGGATAACGGCGCTATTATTGCCGCCCGTGACCGTTTGGGACGTATTCCCGTGCTGATAGGCAAAAATGAGGACGGATACTGCGTTTCCTTTGAGTCCTTTGCCTACCAGAAATTAGGCTATGAGAACGAAAAAGAATTAGGAGCTGGAGAGATAGTTGAGCTTACAGCAGACAGTTTTACTCAGCTTTCACCCCCCAATAAGAAAATGAAAATTTGCTCCTTTTTATGGAGCTACTATGGCTACCCCACCTCCTGCTATGAGGGTGTAAACGTAGAGATAATGCGTTATCGCAACGGTCAGATAATGGCTCGTAACGATAAGGAAGCAGGTCTTGCCGAGGATATCGACTATGTAGGTGGTGTTCCCGATTCGGGCACTCCCCACGCAATAGGCTACGCCAACGAAAGCGGTAAGCATTTCGCACGTGCCTTTATAAAGTATACCCCCACTTGGTCGAGAAGCTTTACCCCAACAAAGCAAAAAGAACGCAATAAAATAGCCAAAATGAAGCAAATTCCCATTCACGACCTTATAACCGACAAGAATTTGCTTTTTGTGGACGATTCAATAGTACGTGGCACACAGCTTAAAGAAACGGTAGATTTCCTTTACAGCAACGGCGCTAAATCTGTACACATGCGTTCGGCTTGCCCTCCGATAATGTACGGCTGTAAATACCTTAATTTTTCACGTGCTACCGATGATATGGAGCTTATAGCCCGCCGTGTTATCATGGAGCTTGAGGGTGAGGAAGGCTTTAAGCATATTGATGAATACTCCGACTCTAAAACCGAGCGTGGTAAAAATTTGCGCAAATGCATATGCGAAAAATTCAATTTTGCTTCCCTTGAATTCCAGTCACTTGAGGGTGTTATCGAGGCTATAGGTCTTGATAAGGATTGCCTTTGCACCTACTGCTGGGACGGTAAAGAATAAAATATAAAGGAAAAAAGAAAATGAATAACTCACAATCAAAATCATACGCAGCCGCCGGTGTTGATATTACCGCAGGTTACAAGGCTGTTGAGCTTATGAAAAAGCACATTGCAAGAACCCGTAATGACGGTTGTCTTGACGATGTAGGCGGTTTCGGTGGTTGCTTTGGTCTTCCTCTTGCCGGAATGGAAGAGCCGGTTTTGGTAAGCGGCACAGACGGTTGCGGCACAAAGGTAAAATTAGCTATCCTTATGGATAAGCACGATACAATCGGTATTGATGCAGTGGCTATGTGTGTTAACGATATTATTTGCGTAGGCGCAAAGCCGCTTTTCTTCTTGGATTATATAGCCTGCGGTAAAAATATTCCCGAAAAGATTGCCGAAATAGTAAGCGGTGTTGCCGAAGGCTGTGTTCAGTCAGGTGCGGCGCTTATCGGAGGAGAGACCGCTGAGCATCCGGGAATGATGCCTGTGGAGGATTATGACCTTGCAGGCTTTGCAGTAGGTATTGTTGATAAGAAAAAGATACTCGATAATACAACTATGCAAGAGGACGATGTAGTAATCGCTCTGCCCTCTTCGGGTATTCATTCAAACGGTTTCTCTCTCGTTCGTAAGGTTTTCGATGTTGAAAACTGCGACCTTAAGACACCAAAAGAGGAATTAGGCGGTGTATCCTTAGGCGATGCACTTTTAGCTCCTACCAAGATTTATGTTAAGCCTCTGCTTGCATTGATTGAAAATGTTAAGGTAAGAGCCGTATCCCATATCACAGGCGGCGGCTTTTATGAGAATATTCCGAGAAGTATTCCTGACGGTTACGGTGCGGAGATAGTAAAGGCTAATATTAAGGTTCTCCCCATTTTCAACTTACTTCAAAAAACAGGCAATATCCCTGAAAGAGATATGTACAATACCTATAATATGGGTGTTGGTATGAGCGTTGTTGTCGCAAAAGAGGATGCCGACAAGGCTTTGGAGATACTCAAAGCTAACGGTGAGGATGCTTATATTATCGGTAAAATAGTTAAATCCGATACCAAAATCACTATTATATAAGGTAATGAATATGAAAAATATTGCTGTATTGGTTTCGGGCGGCGGCACTAATTTGCAGGCGCTTATAGATGCCCAAAATTCAGGTATTATTAAATCGGGTAAAATCAACCTTGTTATTTCCAATAATCCTGGTGCTTACGCTCTGACACGTGCAAAAAATGCAGATATAAAAACCTTTGTTTGTAACAAAAAAGAGTTAGGTGCCGAGTTTGAGAATACACTCATATCGGTTTTAGAGGAAAACAAGACAGATATAATAGTGCTTGCAGGCTTTATGTGCATTTTAAGTGAAAAATTCACTTCTCATTTTGCTGACCGTATTATAAATGTTCACCCCTCACTTATCCCCTCCTTTTGCGGAAAAGGCTTTTACGGACTCCACGTTCACGAGGCGGCTTTAGAGTACGGTGTTAAGGTTACAGGCGCTACTGTGCATTTTGTAAACGAAATACCCGACGGCGGCAAGATTATAATGCAAAAAGCGGTTGAAATCAAAGAGGGCGACACCCCCGAAATCTTGCAAAAAAGAGTTATGGAAGAGGCGGAGTGGAAAATACTCCCCCTCTCCCTTGAAAAGGTTTGCAGCGAACTAAATTAGAATTTAACTGTGTTAAATTCTAATTTATAATGCGGAATTCGTAATTCATAATTCCGAATTAAATTTTATTTTAAAGGTGAATACTATGGCACTATATGATTTAAAAACATTATTAAGCGAAAATACATACCCCGGCAGAGGTATTGTTATAGGAAAATCGGCCGACGGCAAAAAGGCAATGATAGCCTACTTTATTATGGGCAGAAGTGAAAACAGCCGCAACCGTATTTTTGAGCGTTTCGACGGCGGTATGAGAACTAAGGCTTTTGACGAAAGTAAGCTTTCTGACCCGAGCCTCATTATCTATAACCCCTATTTAAAAATCGGTGACACCGATATAATTACAAACGGTGACCAGACAAACACGGTTTACGATTTTCTTAAAGAGGGCAATACCTTTGAGGATGCTTTGGCTACCCGTGAATTTGAGCCTGATGCTCCAAACTTTACACCACGTATTTCAGGTGCTGTTTACTACGGCTTTGCAAAAAATATGTTTACCTATAAGCTTTCAATTTTAAAGAGTGCTAACGGCAGACCCGAGGCTTGTAACCGTTATTTCTATAACTATGCACCCGAAAACGGTATAGGTCACTTTATCCATACCTATAAGTGTGACGGTAATCCAATCCCCTCCTTCTACGGCGAGCCCGAGGAAATATCAATGCCCAATACCGCAAAGGAATTGGCAGACTTGGTATGGGATAACTTAAATGATGATAATAAGGTTTCCTTGTTTGTTCGTACTGTAGATTTAAGTAACGGCAACGCAGATGAAATCATAATCAATAAAAACAAGTAAGGAGCGGAAAAATGAAAGACTTTGAATTAAAATACGGCTGTAACCCCAACCAAAAGCCGGCTAAAATATTCATGGCAGACGGCAGTGAATTACCTATAGAAATTCTCTGCGGCAGACCGGGATACATAAACTTCCTTGATGCCTTTAACTCTTGGCAATTAGTAAAGGAGCTTAAAGAAGCTTTGGGACTTCCTGCTGTTACCTCCTTTAAGCACGTAAGCCCCACAAGTGCGGCTGTTGGTACTGTTCTTCCCGAAAAGCTCAAAAAAGCCTGCTTTGTTGACGATATCGAGGGCTTGGACGAGTCTCCCTTAGCTTGCGCATATGCGAGGGCGAGGGGTACAGACCGCATGTGCTCCTTCGGTGATTGGGTAGCTTTATCGGACGTTTGCGATGTTACCACCGCTAAGCTCATTAAACGTGAGGTATCTGACGGTATTATCGCCCCAGGATACGAACCCGAGGCTTTGGAAATTTTGAAATCCAAAAGAAACGGCAACTATAATATAGTTAAAATCGACCCCGATTATGTTCCTGCTCCTGTTGAACACAAGCAGGTTTACGGTATCACCTTTGAGCAAGGCAGAAACAATTTTGAAATAAACGAGGAACTGCTTTCCAACCTCGTAACCGAAAACAAGGAACTGCCCGACAGCGCAAAGAGAGATTTAATAATCTCCCTTATCACATTAAAGTATACACAGTCTAACTCCGTTTGCTTTGCTGTAGACGGTCAGGCTATCGGTGTAGGAGCAGGTCAGCAGTCACGTATTCACTGCACCCGTCTTGCAGGCTCTAAGGCAGATACATGGTTCCTTAGACAGCACGATAAGGTATTGAACCTTCCTTTCCTTGACGAAATAGGCAGACCTACAAGGGATAATGTAATTGACGGTTACATTAACAGAAACGAGGAGGATGTTTGCGCTGACGGTAACTGGCAGAAATACTTTAAATCTCAGCCCGAACCCCTTACCGATGCCGAAATAAAAGATTACCTTTCAACTGTAAAGGGTGTAGCCTTAGGCTCAGATGCCTTTTTCCCCTTTGATGATAATATAGAAAGAGCTTACAGAAGCGGTGTTTCCTATATTGCAGAACCCGGCGGAAGTATCCGTGATGATGCGGTAATTGACTGCTGCAATAAATACGGTATTGCAATGGCTTTCACCGGAATGAGACTTTTCCACCACTAATATTAAATAACTTAAAATTATTATTCTACTTAGGACTCAAGGTAAAAACTTGAATTTTAATATAAAGAAAGGCTATGGGACTAAAAATATGAATTTCTTTGAAGAATTAAAGAACTATGACAGTGAGGTAGCTAATGCCTGTAATTTAGAGCTTGAGCGCCAGCAGCATAATATCGAGCTTATAGCAAGCGAAAACATTGTATCAAAAGCAGTGCTTTTAGCCGCAGGCGGAGTGCTTACCAATAAATATGCAGAGGGCTACCCCTCAAAGCGCTATTACGGCGGTTGCCAGTGCGTTGATATTGTAGAGGAAATTGCCCGTGAGCGTGCTAAAAAGCTTTTCGGCTGTAATTTTGCAAACGTTCAGCCTCATTCAGGTGCTAACGCAAACCTTGCAACCTTCTTTGCACTTATTCAACCCGGTGACACCGTTATGGGTATGAATTTACAGCAAGGCGGTCATCTTTCCCACGGCTCACCCGTTAATATTTCGGGTAAATATTTCAATATTGTGCCCTACGGTGTCAGCGACGATACCGAAACCATCGACTATGATGAAATGAGGAAAATTGCCCTCGAGTGCAAGCCTAAGCTTATAGTTGTCGGCGCATCTGCTTATTCAAGAATAATCGACTTTAAGCGTTGCAGAGAAATTGCCGACGAGGTAGGCGCATATTTAATGGTAGATATGGCACACATTGCAGGTCTTATTGCCGCAGGTGTTCATCCCTCTCCCGTTCCTTATGCTCATGTTGTTACTACCACTACCCACAAGACCTTGAGAGGTCCGAGAGGCGGTATGATTCTCTGTAATGACGAGGAAATTTACCTGAAAATCAACAAGGCTGTATTCCCCGGTACTCAGGGCGGCCCCTTGATGCACATTATCGCCGCTAAGGCTGTAGCTTTAGGCGAGGCTTTAACCCCTGAATTCAAGGAATACCAAAAGCAGGTTGTTAAAAATGCCGCTGCCCTTTGCGACGGACTTATAAATAACGGCTTTGATATCGTATCAGGCGGTACAGACAATCACCTTATGCTTTTAAAGCTTGTTAAAAACGGAATTACAGGCAAGGAATTGGAGCACAGACTTGACGAGGTACACATTACGGCTAACAAAAACACCGTTCCGAACGACCCGCAAAGTCCCTTTGTTACAAGCGGTGTAAGACTTGGTACTCCCGCAGTTACCACACGTGGCTTTAAGGAGCCTGAAATGGCTAAAATTGCCAACTGGATAAGCCTTGCGGTTAATGACTTTGATGCACAGAAGGACAAGATTTCCGAGGAAGTTCAGGCTCTCTGCGCACAGTTCCCCATTTATTAAAATTATAGCCTCCCTTTTCAGGGAGGCATTACCCATATATTAAGGAGACAAAAAATGAAAGTAATGGTAGTCGGCGGCGGCGGACGTGAGCACGCCATAATAAAGAAACTGAAAGAAAACCGTGAAATCTCCGAGCTTTATGCACTTCCGGGTAACGGCGGTATGGCGAATGATGCCACATGTATCGACATCGGCGCTAAGGAAATTAAAAAACAGGTAGAATTTGCGGTAAATAACAAGATAGATTATGCTGTTGTAGCTCCTGATGATCCGTTGGTTTTAGGTGCAGTGGATGCTTTAAATGAGGCAGGTATCCCCTGCTTTGGACCCAACAAAGCGGCGGCGATAATTGAAGGCAGTAAGGTGTTTTCCAAAAACCTTATGAAAAAATACGGTATACCTACGGCAGAATACGAGGTATTCGACAATAAGGACGAAGCTTTGAAATATCTTGAAACTGCCCCCATTCCTACGGTTATTAAGGCGGACGGATTGGCTCTCGGCAAGGGTGTTATAATCGCCGAAACCCGTGAGGACGCAAAGGCAGCCGTTATTTCCATGATGGAAGACAAGGTTTTCGGTGAAAGCGGCAGCAATATCGTTATCGAGGAATTTTTAACAGGTCCTGAGGTTTCGGTTCTTTCCTTTACTGACGGTAAAACCGTAGTTCCTATGGTATCCTCCATGGACCATAAGCGTGCTTTAGACGGCGACAAGGGTCTTAATACAGGCGGTATGGGAACTGTAGCCCCCAACCCCTACTATACAGAAGATATTGCAAAGATTTGCATGGAGACTATTTTCCTGCCCACAATTGAGGCTATGAACAAGGAAAACAGAAGCTTTAAGGGCTGTCTTTATTTTGGACTTATGCTCACAGAAAAGGGACCAAAGGTTATTGAATACAACTGCCGTTTCGGTGACCCCGAGACACAGGTAGTACTTCCCCTTTTGGAAAGTGATTTGCTTACAATTATGCAAGCCTGCACCAACGGCACTTTAGCCGATACCGAGGTTAAATTTAAGGACGGCGCCGCCGCTTGTGTTGTTATGGCTTCAAACGGATACCCGCAGAAGTACGAAAGCGGTTTTGAGCTTAAAATAGACGATAGCATTAAGGATAAGGTTTACGTTGCAGGCGCAAAGCTGGACGGCGGTGTTTTAAGGACTGCCGGAGGACGTGTACTCGGTGTTACAGATACGGGCGCTGACCTCAGAGAGGCGCTCGCAAAGGCTTACGAAAACGTAAAAATGGTAAGCTTTAGTAACGCTTTCTACAGAAACGATATCGGCGCTAAGGCATTAAAGGCAAAAGGAGAGTAAAAATGGTATACCGCATATATGTTGAAAAGAAAAAAGAGTTAGCCCATGAGGCTAAAGGTCTGCTTAAAGACATTAACGGTCTTTTGCAAATTGACTCGGTTAAGGATGTCAGAATTTTAAACCGCTATGATGTTGATAACATTGAAAAGGAATTATTTGATTACGCCGTAGGCACTGTATTCTCAGAGCCTCAGCTGGATATTGTAAGCGAGGATTTTTCTTACGAAAACGCTCATGTGTTTGCAGTTGAGTATCTCCCCGGTCAGTTCGACCAGAGAGCCGACTCTGCCGCACAGTGTATACAGATAATTTCTCAGGGCGAGCGTCCGAGGGTAAAAACTGCTAAGGTTTATATTCTTGAGGGTGCGCTTACCGATAAAGAATTATCAGAAATTAAAAAGTATGTTGTAAATCCTGTAGAGGCACGTATCGCTTCTCTTGATAAGCCTGAAACACTTGAAACCAAGTACGATATTCCCACTACAGTTGCTACCTTGGACGGCTTTATCGACTTAGACCGCAAGGGTCTTGAGGATTTTGTGGCACAGTACGGTCTTGCTATGGATGCAGACGATATTGCTTTCTGCCAGAACTACTTTAAATCCGAAAACCGCAACCCCACCGTTACCGAAATCAGAATGATTGATACATACTGGTCTGACCATTGCCGTCACACCACATTCCTTACCAATATCGACGGTGTTAAGTTTGAGGACGAGCTTTTACAAGAAGCTTATAATGATTATATCGCTACCCGTGAAGCTCTCGGCAGAACAAAGCCTATCTGCCTTATGGACCTTGCTACGATTGCCGTTAAGCACCTTAAAAAGGAAGGCAAGCTTGAAAAGCTTGATGAGTCCGAGGAAATAAATGCCTGCACCGTTAAAATCGACGTTGAGGTTGATGGTGTTGTAGAGCCGTGGCTACTACTTTTCAAGAACGAGACCCACAACCATCCTACCGAGATAGAGCCTTTCGGCGGTGCGGCTACATGTATAGGCGGAGCTATCCGTGACCCGCTTTCAGGTCGTTCCTACGTTTACGGCGCTATGCGTGTAACAGGTGCGGCTAACCCCTTAAAGAGCGTTGCTGAGACTATGGAGGGTAAGCTTCCTCAAAGAAAGCTTGTAACAACAGCGGCTGACGGTTATTCCTCCTACGGTAACCAGATAGGTCTTGCTACAGGCATTGTAGATGAAATTTATCATGACGGCTATGCCGCAAAGCGTATGGAAATCGGTGCGGTTATTGCGGCAACACCTGCTTGTAATGTTCGCCGTGAGGTTCCCGCTCCCGGAGATGTTGTAATACTCTTAGGCGGAAGTACAGGCAGAGACGGCTGTGGCGGTGCTACGGGGTCATCAAAATCCCATACACTGCACTCCCTTGAAACCTGCGGAGCTGAGGTACAAAAGGGTAACGCACCCGAGGAAAGAAAGCTTCAAAGACTTTTCCGTAATTACGAGGCTTGCCGTATGATTAAGCGCTGTAATGACTTCGGCGCAGGCGGTGTGTCTGTAGCTATCGGCGAATTGGCTGACGGTCTTGAAATCGACCTTAACGCAGTTCCCAAGAAGTATGACGGTCTTGACGGTACAGAGCTTGCCATAAGCGAGTCTCAAGAAAGAATGGCAGTTGTAATCGAAAAGGAAAACATCGACCGCTTCTTAGAGCTTGCCCACAGTGAAAATTTGCAGGCAGTAAAGGTAGCTGAAATTAAGGCAGAGCCAAGACTCGTTATGAACTGGAACGGCAATACAATAGTTAATATCAGCCGTGAATTCTTAAATTCCAACGGCGCTGAAAAGCACATCACCGTAACTCCTGCTAAACCCGAGGACTACTCCAAGATAGTTGAGGGCGGCTTTAGTGAGAATATGAAAGCAATTGCCGACGACCTTAATATGTGCTCAAAGCGTGGTCTTTCCGAGCAGTTTGACTCCACTATAGGCGCAGGTACCGTACTTATGCCCTTTGGCGGTAAAAATCAGCTTACCCCCATTCAGGCTATGGTACAGAAAATTTCGGTTGAGAAAAAGCACACTAACGATTGCTCACTTATGGCTTGGGGATATAACCCCTTTGTTACCGAAAAAAGCCCCTACCACGGCGCATATTTAGCCGTTGTTGAGTCAGTTTCAAAGCTTATAGCAACAGGCGCTGAATTTAAAGATGTTTACCTTACCTTCCAAGAGTACTTCGAGCGCCCCGGTAAGGACGGTAAGCGTTGGGGCAAGCCTTTGTCAGCCCTTTTAGGTGCATTTAAGGCGCAGATGGAATACGGTATAGGATCGATTGGCGGTAAGGACTCTATGAGCGGTACTTTTGAGGATTTGGACGTTCCCCCCACACTCGTATCCTTTGCAGTAACCACAAATAAGACCGATAATATTATCTCCCCCGAATTTAAAAAAGCCGGAAATAAGGTAGTACTTCTCTGCCCCATTTATGACGACAAAACTAATCTTCCCAACACTGAATCACAGTTAAAAGTATACAATACTGTTACAAAGCTTATGCGTGAGGGTAAAGTACTTTCCTGCTATACTCCCGGTATGGGCGGTATCGGTGAGGCTGTTATGAAAATGTGCTTCGGTAACGGCTTAGGCTTCAAATTTGATAGCAATATGTGTAATAAAGCTATATTCGGCTATAATTACGGTAGCTTTATTCTTGAAGTTAGAGAGGATGTCGAGGAAGCTATACTTATCGGTACTGTAACCGATGACGGTAAGATTACTCTTAACGATGAATCTATAGAATTAAACGATCTTTTAGGCATTTACGAGAACAAGCTTGAAAGCGTTTACAAGTGCAACATTAAGGATTCTGAGTCTCCTATGGAGAATTTCTCCTATAACGCTGAAAACAGAGTTGCCCCTGCTGTTAAGGTTGCAAGTCCGAAGGTGCTTATCCCCGTATTCCCTGGCACTAACTGCGAATTTGACAGCGCAAAGGCTATGGCTGATGCCGGCGCCGACCCCGAAATTTTCGTTATAAACAACCTTACGGCTGACGGTATTGCAAAAAGCGTTGAAGCCTTTGCTAATAAGGTTAAAACTGCTCAGATGATATTTGTCCCAGGCGGTTTCTCGGGCGGTGACGAGCCTGACGGCAGCGGTAAATTTATAACCGCTTTCTTCCGCAATGGAGCTATCAAAGAACAGGTCACAGAGCTTTTGGACAAACGTGACGGTCTTATGTGCGGTATCTGCAACGGCTTCCAAGCCCTTATAAAATTAGGTCTTGTGCCCTACGGTAAGATTATCGACACCGATGAAAACTGCCCGACCTTGACTTTTAACACCATCGGCAGACACCAGTCAAGAATAGTAAGAACCCGAATTGCATCAAATAAATCTCCGTGGCTGGCTGATACAAACGTAGGCGATATCTACAATGTACCGATTTCTCACGGCGAGGGTCGCTTCTTAGCCTCTGAGGAGCTTATAAAGAAGTTAGCTGAAAACGGTCAGATTGCTACGCAGTATGTTGATTTAAACGGCAATGCTACAAGCGATGTTCACTTCAACCCCAACGATTCTATGTACGCTATAGAGGGTATCACCTCGCCTGACGGACGTGTATTCGGTAAAATGGGTCACAGTGAGCGTGTAGGCTCAGGGCTGTATAAGAATGTTGTAGGCGACTACGATATTAAGATGTTTAAATCCGCTGTTAAATACTTCAAATAAGAAGGTGTAAATATGGCTTATTTATCTGATATTGAAATTGCTCAAAATGCTGAAATGAAGCCTATAATCGAAATTGCAAAGACTGCCGGTATCCCTGAGGATTACCTTGAGCAGTACGGCAAATATAAGGCAAAAATAGACCTATCCCTTTTAAAAGACAGTAAAAAAGAAAACGGCAAGCTTATCCTTGTAACGGCTATTACCCCCACCCCTGCGGGTGAGGGTAAGACCACTACTACCATAGGTCTTGCCGACGGTATGAAGAGGATAGGTAAAAACGTATGCGTAGCTTTGCGTGAGCCTTCTTTGGGACCCGTATTCGGTATCAAAGGCGGTGCTGCCGGCGGCGGATATGCTCAGGTAGTGCCAATGGAGGATATCAACCTCCACTTTACGGGAGATTTCCACGCTATCGGTGCAGCAAATAACCTGCTTGCGGCTATGCTTGATAACCATATTCATCAGGGCAATGCGCTGGGTATTGACGTTAGACGAATTACATGGAAACGCTGTGTAGATATGAATGATAGACAGCTCCGCTTTGTAACTGACGGTCTTGGCGGCAGAGTAAACGGCGTTCCCCGTGAGGACGGCTTTGACATCACGGTTGCCAGCGAAATTATGGCAGTTTTGTGCCTTTCTTCTTCGATAACCGACCTTAAAGAGCGTCTTTCCCGTATAATAGTAGGCTATAATTTTAATGACGAGCCTGTAACTGCCGGTCAGCTTAATGCGTCAGGTGCTATGGCAGCACTTTTAAAGGACGCTTTAAAGCCCAATCTTGTACAGACCTTGGAGGGTACTCCCGCCCTTGTTCACGGCGGACCTTTCGCTAATATTGCCCACGGCTGTAACTCGGTAACAGCTACAAAAATGGCTATGAAACTGGGCGACTTTGCCGTAACAGAAGCAGGCTTCGGTGCAGATTTAGGAGCTGAAAAATTCCTTGATATCAAGTGCCGAATGGCGGGACTTACCCCCTCGGCAGTAGTTATGGTAGCTACTGTGCGTGCTCTTAAAATGCACGGCGGACTTGATAAAAAAGCTTTGGGCGAGGAAAATCTCGGAGCACTTGAAAAAGGTATTCCAAACCTTTTAAGACACGTCTCCAACATAAAGAATGTTTATAAGCTCCCCTGCGTTGTAGCTGTCAACCGCTTCCCCACCGACACCGATAATGAAATAAACTTCATAATCGAAAAGTGCAAGGAATTGGGAGTTAATGTTGTGCTCTCTAACGTTTGGGCACAAGGCGGCAAAGGCGGCGAGGATTTAGCCCGTGAGGTTGTTCGCCTCTGTGAGGAGGAAAAGGGCGACTTTACCTTTAGCTATGAATTAGACGGTACAATCGAGGAAAAGATTGAGGCTGTGGTTAAAAAGATTTACGGCGGTGACGGTGTAGTTCTTACCCCCAACGCCAAAAAGCAGGCGGCAAAGCTTGAAGAAATGGGCTTTAGTAATTTCCCCATATGCGTTGCAAAGACCCAGTACAGCTTTTCCGATGACCCGACTAAGCTGGGTGCTCCCTCAGGCTTTACCGTAACGGTAAAGAATATTAAGATTTCCGCAGGCGCAGGCTTTATAGTAGTACTGACAGGCGATATTATGACTATGCCCGGACTTCCTAAAGTCCCTGCGGCAGAGCGGATCGACATTGACGAAAACGGCAAAATAACAGGTCTTTTCTAAGGCTAATCATAACCACCGGTAAACCGGTGGTATGCTCCACCCCTATAAGGGGTGATTACTGGCTTAGCCCCTAAAAGGGGCACTGAAAGTTTAGCAACGCATTACCATTTCGGGCAGCCGCTCACGTGCGGCTGTCTTTTTTTGC
>JAFUOL010000013.1 GCA_017481865.1 Clostridia bacterium
AACGGCATTTATGGTACGATTTTTTGCGTTTATATCCTATCCGATTTCTGCGACAAAAAGTTATTGATAATTATATAGTAGATTTTTATTGTCACGAAGCACGGCTTATAATCGAACTTGACGGTTCACAGCATTACGAGAAAAAATGTTTATTAAAAGATAAAATCAGAACAGAAAAAATAGAAAGTAGAGACTTGACAGTTATTCGTATACCGAATAATGAAGTCAATAGAAACTTTAGAGGGGTTTGTGAGTATATAGATTGGTGTGTTAATGAATCCCTCCACCAACCTGACGGTTGGTCCCCCTCCCTTTAGGGCAAGGGAGGCTGAATTTGTCCCTCATTTGACACAAGCATATAATAAAGTTGTTGCATTACGGGGAAAAAGTGGTTATAATATAAACATAGAAAAGGAGGTAAAACTATGAAATATATATGCGATGTTTGCGGTTGGGTATATGACGAGGAGCTCGGCGACCCCGATAACGGCATTGCCCCCGGCACAAAATTCGATGACCTTCCCGATGATTTCGTATGTCCTTTATGCGGAGTAGGTAAGGATCAGTTTTCCGAAGAATAGTGAAAACTACCGTCCCGGTACAATACCGGGACTTTTAAAATATAAAGCCGATAGGAGAATAATAAATGCATATTTCAAATGATATAAAATATATCGGTGTCAACGACCACGAAATTGATTTGTTTGAGGGTCAGTACGATGTTCCAAACGGTATGGCTTATAATTCCTATGCCATAATTGATGAAAAAATCGCAATTATGGATTCTGTAGATGCCCGTTTTACACACCAATGGCTTGATAATATCCAAAATGCGATTGGTGACAGAAAACCTGACTATCTGGTAGTTCACCACATGGAGCCTGACCATTCCGCAAATATACATAGGTTTGCAAAAGCTTATCCCGAGGCGAAAATCGTCTCATCGTCTAAAGCTTTTGCCATGATGAAAGGCTTTTTCGGTACCGATTTTGCCGAAAATCGTATTATTGTAGGTGAGGGAGATACCTTACCGTTAGGCAGGCACACTTTAACCTTTGTTACCGCTCCAATGGTGCATTGGCCCGAGGTTATAGTATCCTATGACAGTGCGGATAAGGTTCTGTTCTCGGCGGACGGTTTCGGAAAATTCGGTGCCCTTGACATAGATGAGGATTGGGCATGTGAGGCAAGACGGTACTATATAGGCATCGTAGGCAAATACGGTGCACAGGTACAAAATCTGCTGAAAAAAGCCGCTAACTTGGATATTCAGACAATCTGCCCTTTGCACGGCCCTGTGCTTACGGAAAATCTCGATTACTATATCGGGCTTTATAATACATGGTCAAGCTATAAAGCCGAAACCGAGGGTATAGCAATAGCCTACACCTCTGTATACGGAAACACTAAAGAGGCAGTTTTGCAGCTTGCAGAGAAGCTTAAAGAAAAGGGTTGCCCCAAGGTAGCAGTCAATGACCTTGCAAGGTGTGACATGGCAGAGGCTGTTGAGGATGCTTTCCGCTACAGTAAAACAGTATTGGCAACCACAACCTACAATGCTGATATTTTCCCCTTTATGCGTGAATTCATAAATCATCTTACCGAGCGGAATTTCCAAAACAGAACCGTTGCTTTTATAGAAAATGGCAGCTGGGCTCCAATGGCGGCAAAGATAATGAAGGGTATGCTTGAAAACTGCAAGAACCTTACCTATGCGGATACTACGGTAAAGCTTTTATCTGCACTAAGTGAAGACAGCACCGCCCAATTAAACAGCCTTGCGGACGAGCTGTGCAAGGACTATTCGGCACAGTAAATCACTTTTAACTGTATATTGCTTTGACAAGATTTAAACCCGAAAACCTCCGACATTAGTAGTCGGAGGTTTTCGGGTTTAGGGGGGAGAATATGGATATTAAAAACTGCCTTTCAGCAGATTTTAAGCTGTTGACAATCTCTGCTTTCGGCAGAGTCTTTTTTTATTCTTACCTTGTATTCTATGTATTTATCATTTTCAAGCTTTCGGGAGCTTACCTTTATTCCTGCGCTTTTAAGGGTGTCGGTAAGCTTTTGAAGGCTGTTTGCAAAAAGTCTTACGTCCCCTATGGAATATTTGCGCAAAGGCTTATTTTCCATAGGTGTTGTTTCCTCTACAGGCGGCACAATATTGACCGCAGGCTTTATTTCGGGGTTGAGCTTGTTATTTATTAAATCGTCGGTTTCTTTTAGGGTAAGATTATCCGCAATAATACTGTCCAGCACCTCGGGGCGCTGATATTCGGGCAAAAGCAGTAAAGCCCTTGCGTAATTTTCAGTAAGGCTTGCCTCGGTAATTCTTTTCCTTATTTGGGGACTCAAATTTAAAAGCTGAAGCTTGTCCATTAAAGCGGCTTGGGTTATCCCCAGTTTTAAAGCCGTTTCGGTATGGGTAAAGCCGTACTTTTTTATAAGCCCTTCCAAAGCCACAGCCTCATCGAAAAAATCCAGCCTGCTTCTCTGTAAATTTTCGGTTACGGCATAAAGTGCACAGGTGGCGGTATCGGCATTATGCAGTACACACGGCACACGTCTGAGTCCTGCCATAGCCGCCGCACGGAGCCGCCGCTCCCCTGCTATAAGCTCATAAAACCCGTCTCTGTTTTTTCTTACGGCGATAGGCTCTATAACACCGTTCAGAGCTATACTGTCCGCCAAAGCTTTAAGCTCAGTGCGGTAGATATCGCCTCTGGGACTATACGGCATTATTCTTATTTGTGAGGGTTTAAGCATCAGTAATTTTTTATCCTTAATGGTATGCATCAAAGCACCGCCCTTTGGTATAATTATCACCTAAACTTCTTATTTTGTAAAGAAAAATCGTTCGGGAAAATTCGCCTTAAATTAACAAAAACACCCGCATTATAACGGGTGTTTTGATATATCTGAGGGTTTTCTGGGGTATTTGGGCGGAGTTTGCGATATTTTTTTGAATATACAAAAGGCTCTTTTTTCATTTTCGGGCAGATTTTCGCATATAATTTTAGGTTCCCCGCAACCAAGCACCCTTATAGCGTTACCGCAAAGGGCGGCTTCCTCCTGAGCATTGGGGCCCTTCATAGCCACAAACAGTCCGTCCTTTTTAACAAGGGGTGTGCAGTATTCCAGCAGTACCGGCAGATTTGCAACCGCTCTGGCGGTAGCTATATCAAAGCTTTCACGGCAGGTCTTACTTTTGCCTGCATCCTCGGCACGCATATGCAAGGTCTTAATACCCTTAAGTGATAATTTTTCAATAACCTCATTTAAAAATATAAGACGTTTATTAAGGCTGTCAAGCAGTGTGATTTCAAGGTCTGGTCTTACGATTTTAAGCACCATACCCGGAAAGCCTGCCCCCGTGCCTACATCTACAAGTGTTGCTCCATCGGGGATTTTTACATGCTTTAAAAAGAGAATACAATCGTAAAAATGCTTGTAAAGTACCGCCTCGGGCTCGGTTATAGCCGTAAGGTTTATCTTTTCGTTCCAATCTATAAGCAGATTACCGTAAATGGTAAGCTTTTCCTTTATATCGGCATCAAGCTCTACACCGAATTCATAGCATTTCGGCTCTATTTTTTCAAATTCAAAGTTAATCATCATTTCCCTCGCTAATATAGGCTTCAAGTCTGTAAATAGGTTGACCCAAGGATGCAAAGCGGTGCTCGTACTCGGTCTCGATATTCCCCTCAAAATCGCTGTTATGAAGGTCTAAGGAAACGTTTTTAAGGGCAAAGCCGCTGCTGCTTAAATGCTCCAAAGAAAATTCAAAAAAGTGCATATTATCAGTCTTTTGGTGAATTTCCGCTCCCGACTTCATAATCCTTTTATAAATATCTAAAAATCTTTTATGGGTAAGACGGTGTGTAGCATAGCTGGCTTTAGGAAACGGACAAGAAAAGTTAAGGAATATTCTTTCAACCGAATTTGGCTTTAAATACTTTTCGAGATACTCAGCCCCGCATTTAATAAATCTTAAATTTTCTATATTTTCCTCGGCGGCGGTCTCGCATGCCTCTACTATAACATTGCCGCTTTTTTCCACCGCTAAAAGGTTAATTTCAGGGTGCTTTTTTGCAAATTCGCAGGCAAATTTACCCTTACCGCAACCGATTTCAAGATAGAGAGGTTTGTCACATCCAAACCATTTTTCTAAATCTATATACTCTTTTTTCTCTTTAGCGGTATTAAAGTTTCTGTCCTCAATATCGCTTATAAAAAGGCGGTCGCTTACAGCCGAAAGCCTTTGTTCAAGATGTTTTTTCTTTCTCATTCTCATTACAGTCACCAAAATTTTCGTAATTTTTTATTATGTCCTCTGCCCTTTCAGTTATCATCTCTTTAAGACTGTCGGGCTTTACTACTTTTATATCCGAGCCGTAGTTCATAATCCATGTAACAAGGGCCGGAGACAACGCCGCTTTAGCCGAAAAGCTGAATTCACTCTCGGTTACATTTTTAATAAAAATACTCTCCGAAAAACGGTCAAGCACCTGCTCGGTTATCCTTTTGTTACAGCAAAGCTCAATATCGCAAAACTTTCCGCCGTACATATTGAAAAGCTTATTTGTATAATCGGCAGTATCAAAAAAGCTCTCGTAATCACTCACTTCGCTGAAATGCCGCCACGGGGTATCGAGCATTTCTACAGCGCTTATTCTGTCAAGCCTCAGATGTATCAGATTATCATGCCGAGTGTGATTGCCTATAAGGTAATAATGGTCGTCCTGCCAGACAAGGGCATAAGGGTTTATAACCATTTCCCTTTCATTTCGGCAAATTCTGCGTTTATCATCAAGGAGACGTGAGGAATACACAAGCCGTATCTGCCGTTTTTCCTCTATAGCACGTCTCAATTTGTCGATACTGTAATAAATTTCCTCGTTTCCGCATTTACCGTCAGTACTGAAAAATACCGAACCGTTGTGGCGCTGTGACATATAAACACTTAGCATTGAAGTAAGCTTAGCTATTAACTCCCTTGTCTTTTTGGGACTTATGAATTTAGCCGACCGCACCGCATCGCACAAAAGATAAATTTCGGGAGTTTCAAACTCCCTTTCCCCTATAAACCAGCCCGTTTTGGGACTTGCAGTCTTTATAATATCATAGCCGTAAAATTCCAAAAGGGTAATATCGTCATAAACCGATTTTCTTTCGGCGCAGATGCCGAAAGCATCTAATTTCTCTATAATATCGGCGGCATTCAGGGGATTTTCCTCATCGCTGTATTTCTTTAATATATCCAGTATATATAAAAGCCTTAATTTTCCGTTTCCTCGGCTTGCCAATTTTCTGTCACCTCGCAGAATTCGTCAAAGGTAAAGTAAGTGTTAAGTATATCAAGCATTGCGTTAGGCGATAAATTTTCGGGAAGTGACAGCTTTTTTAAAAGATGATGTCTTTTTTTGGCACTGTCCGTACCTCCGGATAACCCCAGCAAAAACAAATCTGTTTTGGTTATTTTCCGTAGGTTTCTATCCGTTTTCTCAGCCGTTACGCCGCTTTTAAGAAGCGCTTCCTCTAAAATTTCAGGTGTCATTCCCTCAACACCTAAAATTCCCTCTTTCCCAAAGTGGGCTTTACGCTTTTCCTTACCCGCAATTCTCGGAACATAAACATTTATTATCTCACATTCGCCTGCTATTTTTTTAATGTGCGCCCGTATCATGCTGCCTGCCGAGTCACTGTCGGTAAGGACTATAATTCCATGCTTTTTTGCAAGAAAGCGTATCATATCGCACTTTTCTTTATTCTTGAAAATTGAAAAACCGTCTGTAGGGATAATAAGGGTATCTACCACATTTTCGAGGGTAATTTTATCATACTTACCCTCAACAATTATCGGTTTATTAAGCTTTATCAACCGACTCACCCTTTACAATAATGTAAATAAGCCTAATTATTAGCTGTTCCAGTATAATTTTACTGTCCGCACCAAAGGATTTAAGGGACATATCTGCATTTACAAGTGCTTCAAGGCTTAAACGGAGCTTGTTTTCGTCTAATTTTCTAAGGTCCTTTGCCGCCCTTTCGAGGACAAATTCTCTGCCCTTATAGCCGAAAAGCTCGGCGATTTCAGGCACCCTTACCCCTGCTTTAGATGCCGCATATATACGGTACATATCAACATAAGCAGAGGATACCGTATGGAGAATTATCATAGGCTCAATGTGCATGAAAAACAGCTCGTCCAGCGTAGAAAGAGACTCCTTAATATCGCACTCCAAAATATGCTTTGAAAGGTTATAGACCGATGCCTCCACCGTTTTGACCGATACCAAATCTACGGTATTACGGTCAATATTGCCGCTTTTTGTAAAGGCGCAAAGCTTTTCAAGCTCGTTTCTTAATATATTTATATCGTCCCCTGCGGTTTCGATTAAGTATTTAGCCGTTCCGGCTTCCATTTTACAGCCACGCTTTGTCGCACCATCGGTAAGCATTTTAATAAGCTCGGGCATTTTGCGGTGGTCAAGTCTTACTGCAAGCCCACCGTTTTTCTCGGCCGCCGATATAAGCTTTTTGAATTTAGAGCTTTTCTTAAAATCAACCTCAACACTGTCAAAAACAAGTAAGAAAACAGCGGTGTCGGGCACCTCGGACAAAAGCTGACACAAACGGTCAAAATCGGTTTTGGAGCAATGCTCAAAATCGTAGTCGGACAGAATAATGCATTTTTTATCACTCATAAAGGGAAGCTGCATTGCCGCATCGTAAGCGTCCTGCAGCTGACAGCCGGCACCGAATTTGCAGTAATTAAAAACATCCTGTGGGTCGGCGGCACGGCGGCTTATTTTATCGGTATAATTCTTTTTAAGAAAACCGTCTTCCCCGAAAAGTATATAGACGGGAGCAAGACCCATTGAAAGCTTTTTTTTCAGCATATCCTCAAAAATTATCGCCATTTCAGTTTTCCGCCGCCTTCCTTTATAATTTTTTCATTCATTGCCTCTAATTTTAACATATTACTCCGCTTTTTACAAGCAAGTAAAAGTGTGAACAGGGCGAATATAATAAAAATCGCTATATATGCAGTGTATTCCGGCATTTGCTTCACTGCAAAGGGCAATGAGCCTAAGTATTCTATAACATAGTTTATGTATTTTGCAAGCAAACCCGATACTTTAAATACAGGCTTTGCCATAAAAGGAACAATCACATTTACTATAAGACCTACCACCGCTACAGATAGTGCCGCTGTTACGGCAGAGGAAATAAGCAGATTGCTTATGACCGAAACGGTAGAAATACAGCCGAACATGTATATTGTTACGGGAAGTGTCATAACAGTAGCGCTTAAAGAAAATACCACCGAGGTGATAACCGCATTTAAAAGCTTACTTCTTATGGTTTTATTTCTTTTAAGATAGTCCATAACAGGAAGCGCTATAACTAATATACCAAAGGTAGAAAGTAACGATAACTGCAAGGAAACACTGAATATTGCAAAGGGAGAGGCTATAAGTATTAACGAAACAGCCGCTGACAAGGTGTTTTCAGGCGTGCCCTTGCGGTCCAGCATTATTCCTATCGCCATAATAGCATAGGTCATGCCTGCCCTTAAAACCGACATTGTAAATCCGCACAGCACCCACAAAAACAGCACAATTCCTATTACCGTAAATGCCTTAGCAAAGCGGTTGTAAAACAGCTTTTCCAAAATTTTGACAAATAGGGATACCAGTATTGCCATATGCATTCCGGAGACCACCATAACATGGCTCACTCCTGCCGCCTTTACGCAAGAATAAAATTCGTCGGTAAAGTATCCTTTTTCACCGAAAATAAGAGCACATAAAGTAGAAGCTTCCCTATAATCCAAATGCCCGAACAGGGTGTTTTTTATGTAATTGCGCACCTTTTCGGCGGTTGTGAGCACAAAGTCGTAATTTTCCGACACCAAAATATTGCTCATATTAGCTTGAAGGTAAATACCCTCTGAATAATTACTTTTCTTATATTTCTCATCAACTGCTTTTACCTTAATATCGGCTGTGATTTTCTGCCCTATACAGAGCTCGGAGGGCTCATAAAACACCGTTATTTTGGTTCCTTTAGGCAGTCGGTCGCTTTTCATCACCTGTGCAGTAGCTATATAGTATTCGTCTGCCTTATAGCTAATATCACAAACCGTAAGCTCAGCTTTGAATTTCGAGCCCGTATGATAATTAAGCTTTTTTATTTTGTTTAAGGTTAAAAGACAGCTTAAACACATAACAAAAATCAAGATTGACGTAAAAACATACTTAGCATTAGCCTTTCTGTATATCAAAAGAGCGATTACTACACCTGTCAATGCGGCAATGATGACTACGGCACTCTTATAGCAAAAGCCCGTAAGGGATATTATAATACATCCGATACCGCAAATAAACATCGGTTTTTTAATAAGCCAATCAACCATAAATTCAAAGAATTTCCTGTTCAAGAGAGTCAAATTCAGTAGTAGAGAAAAATTCACCTAAGGTTATATCCAACCCGTCACAAAATTTCTTTATTGTGGTTATGTTTACATCCCGTCTGCTTTTATCCAGCATACTGTAAACGGTTGAGGGTGTAACTCCTGATAAATTTGCCAGTTCGTTAGGTCTTATATTCCTCTCCTTACATAAGTCTACAAACCTATTTGCTACAACATCCTTGACTTTCATTAACGCCACCTCCAAAATATTGTATGTTTTTGTTCGCGACAGCGTATACGCATTTGCGTATTTTTATAAAAAACTCTTTTTAAATCTTACTTATTGTATTATAATGGTTTCAATAGGAGGGGTTTTATGACTTATACCGTAACATTTAATCCTGCATTGGATTATGTAATGAGTACAGATAATTTCACTTTAGGCACTACTAATCGGTCACAAAGTGAGGAAATTTTTTTCGGCGGAAAAGGGATAAATGTATCCTGCGTTTTAAAGGAATTAGATGTGGAAAGTACCGCTCTCGGTTTTATTGCAGGCTTTACGGGAGATGCTCTTCTAGGCAAACTAAACGCAAAAGGAATAAATACCGATTTTATAAGGCTTAAAAAAGGACTTACCAGAATAAATGTAAAGCTTAGCGGAAAAGACGGTATAACCGAAATAAACGCAAACGGCCCCGAAATAGAGAAAGAGGATATAAACAAGCTGTTTTCAAAGCTTGATAAAATTAAAAGCGGCGATACCCTTGTTCTTGCAGGAAGTATTCCCAAAGCCTTACCCCAAGATATGTATGAACAAATTTTGTCTTTGCTCTCAGGGAGGAATATAAAATTTGTTGTAGATGCTGAAGGAAAATTACTTGTAAATACCCTTAAATACAAGCCCTTTTTAATAAAGCCCAACCTTGACGAGCTTTCGGGAATAATGGGCAAAGTCCTTAAAAACGAGGAGGAAATTATCGAAAGTGCAAAGGAGCTTCAAGCAAAAGGCGCTTTAAATGTCCTCGTCACCTTAGGCAAGGACGGTGCTATACTTTTAAGCCCCAACGGAGAAATTTACAAAAAGACCGCCTTTAAAATAAAGGCGGTAAATACCGTAGGAGCAGGCGACTCCATGATAGCAGGCTTTTTGGCAGGGCTAAATAAGGGCTTTGATTATGCCCTTAATTTAGGCACTGCTTCTGCCGCCGCTACCGCCCAAAGTAACGGCTTGGCAAAACGGGAGCAAATATTAAAATTCTTATAATGCGTTACCCAGTTCTGCTACAAGGTCGGACATTTTTTGTCCCTTATTAAGCCTTACGGTGTAAATCGGCTTATCGGCGGCATTTAGCATAAAGCGATTACCGAAGTAAGCCGAAAGCTTTGCCATAACCTCGGGCTGAATGGAATTTATATGAAGTATTACTGTATTTGCCGTTCCTGTAATCTCGGCGATTTTAGCGGCGGCGGCTTTATTGCGTAGAATCGCAATATCTATAAGCCCCATTACGCTGTTAGGCGGTTCGCCGAAACGGTCACAAAGCTCGTCTATTACATCACTTGCGTCATCATCGGTCTTAATAGCGGCAATTCGCTTGTAAATACCAAGCCTTGCAGGCAGGGACTCAATATAGCTTTCTGGAATATGCGCCGAAACGTTGAGGTCGACTGTGCAGGGGATGTCGTCTTCTGGCGGTATGCCGTTTTCCTCGTTTACCGCATCGGACAAAAGCTTTAAATACATATCGTAGCCGACAGATTCCATATTACCGTGCTGGTCGCCGCCTAAAATACTGCCTGCACCCCTTATTTCAAGGTCACGCATGGCAATTCTGAAGCCTGAACCGAACTCGGTGTACTCTCTTATAGCCTCAAGACGTTTAGATGCAATATCTGAAAGCTGACGGTTCTGGGCAAAGCAGAAATAAGCGTAGGCACGTCTCGGAGAGCGCCCTACCCTACCCCTTAGCTGGTGTAGCTGAGCTAAACCCATGCGGTCGGCATCCTCAATTATAAGTGTGTTAGCATTTGGCACATCTACACCTGTTTCGATAATTGTAGTACAAACAAGCACGTCTATTTCGTGTTCCAATAGCTGCCGCCAGATATTGGTAAGCTCATCCTCACTCATTTTACCGTGGGCTATACCGAAATTAACGTCGGGAAGCTTTGCTTTAAGTCTTGCGGCACAGCGTTCTATAGACTCTACTCTATTATGCAGATAGTAAACCTGACCGCCACGGCGAATTTCCTTATTTATAGCGTCAACAATCACGCCCTGATTGTATTCCAGCACATAGGTCTGCACAGGGTGCCGGTCACCCGGCGCCTCATCTAAGGAGGACATATCACGAAGCCCCGACATTGCCATATTTAATGTTCGGGGTATGGGTGTTGCGCTAAGTGTCAGAATATCCACAAAGGGATAAAGCTCTTTAAGCCGCTCCTTTTGGGCAACGCCGAAACGCTGTTCCTCATCTATAATTACAAGACCGATATCCTTGAAAGAAACATCCTTTGAAATCAGGCGGTGGGTACCTACTACCATATCGAGTCTGCCGCATTTAAGGTCGGAAATTATCTTTTCCTGCTGTTTAGGCGGCACAAAGCGGTTTAAAAGCTTTACGGTTATTGGCATATCACCAAAACGTCGGACAATGGTATTATGGTGCTGCATAGCAAGTATGGTTGTAGGCACTAAAAGTGCGCACTGCTTGCCCTCGCTTATGCACTTAAATGCCGCACGCAAAGCCACCTCTGTTTTACCGAAGCCAACATCGCCGCAAAGTAGCCTATCCATTGGCACTTCACGTTCCATATCACGCTTTATTTCATCAATACATCTTAGCTGGTCGTCGGTTTCGTCATATTCAAAGCGACGTTCAAAATCGTTCTGCAAATCGGTATCAGGACCGAAAGCGTAGCCCTTTACCGACATTCTTTTAGCATACAAGGCTGTCAACTGCTTTGCCATGTCACGAACTGCCTTTTTAACCCGTGTACGGGTCTTTTGCCATTCTGTACCGCCCAAACGATTAAGCTTTATGCCGCCGTCCTCACTTGCCGCCCCTATATAACGGGACACCAAATCAAGCTGAGTAACCGGCACATACAAAACATCGCTTTTAGCATATTTAATCTTGATATAATCCTTAGTAACGCCCTGATTAGTAATGCGGTTTATACCGTCAAAAATTCCGATACCGTGAGCCTCATGAACAACATAGTCACCTTTTCTCAGTTCATCAAGAGAGCCTATTTCCTGAGCGTTCTTAGGTCTTTTTTTATGCTTTTTACCCTCACTTGCCACATAGCGGTGGGTAATAAGCATAAATTTTTGTGAGGGGATTTCAAAGCCTGATGACAGTCCCCCTAAAGTAATGGTAACACCGCTTTTAATTTCGGTGGGAGCTTCCTCAAAAACGGCGGCTATGCCCTTTTCGTTAAGCTCAGCGGTTAACACCTTAGCGGCACGCTGTTCACCGGCAAGTATTACAACATTTCCTTTTTGTTCTAAGGTGTAGGCGATATCCTCGCACAGCACCTTAACATCTCCGCCCCAAGGGGTAGAGCGCTTATAATTGAAGTTTACAATATCCTTTACCTTTAATTCATAAGAGGTTCTCGGGAAGTTTTCTAAAATTACACTACCCTCAACACAGCACCAAAAATCGGCTTTTGTAAGCCAAAGTGAGGCAGTAGCTGAGGATAAATACCCCTCCTCCATATAGCTTTCAACATCGGCAGACTGCTGAATTTCCATTGATTTAAAGCGCTCTGTTATACTTGCCGATTCGCTTACAAATACAAGGACATCACCAAAATAATCGAAAACCGTCTCACCGCCCGAATAAATAAGGGGTAAATAGCGGTCAGGCGGAATAGCAATGCCGCCCTCTAAGGCTGAAATATCAGCGTTAATTCGCTCTGTTTGTTTAGCGGTTAAGGATTTTTCGGTATCTCTATAGCTTTTAAGCTTTTCTAAAAGCTCCTGTGGGTTATAAAGTACCTCACAGGCGGGGGTTATTTCTATACTGTCTACCGTATCGGTTCTGCGCTGAGTATCAACATCAAAATAAGAAATACCGTCTATTTCGTCCCCCCAAAATTCAATTCTTAAAGGATTTTTAGCCGTTACGGGAAAAATATCAAAAATTCCGCCCCGAACCGAAAATTGACCTGCTCCCTCGCAAAGCTCACTTCTGTTATAGCCTGCGCCAAGCAGTCTTTCTGTAAGCTCAGATGTATCAACAATATCCCCTGTTTTCAAGGTAAACCTTGCATTTTCTAAAATTTCGGGCGGAACGGTAAGCTGTGTTGCCGCATCCACCGATACGGTAAGCAGGTCAAAAGCCCCATCCGCCAAGGCAGACAGGGTATCTGTTCTTTTATGCTCATATTCTCTTGAGTACCCCGAAAGATTACCTATACAGTAATCTCTGAGCGGAAAATTAAGACATTTAAGTCCCATTGAGCTAAGATCTGCCGCCAGCTCATTAGCCGATGCCTCGTCATGAGTTATAACTACGGCTTTTCTTTCTGTATGGGAATGTATAGACCTTATAATCGCCGCCTTTGTAATGAGCGAGAGTCCCGTACAAGCCAAAGGCAGGCGTTCTTTTTTAATGTCATTTAAAAGTCCGCTGTAATCGGAGTCTTTAAGTAAAATTCCATTTATAAATTTCATAAGACCCTCAATTGTTGTATTTGTTCATAGCAGAATCTATACCCCGAAGAATTATTTCGTCACAGGCTTTCACGGCGTTTTCCAAGGCTTTGTTAAGGTCATTTTTTTGCTCCTCGGGGAATTTACCCAGTACCCAGCTTACAACGTCGTAATCTGGTCTCGGCTTTTTGCCTACACCTATTTTTATACGCATTATTTCCTCAGTGCCTAAAAGCTCTATTATATCACGTATACCCTTTTGGCCGCCGTCACTTCCCTTACGGCGCATGCGAAGCTTGCCTACATCGAGCATCATATCGTCATGCATTACGATTATGCGGTCATTAGGTATTTTATAAAAATTCTTAGCCGCCGCCACCGCTTTACCCGATGCGTTCATAAGGGTTTCAGGCTTTATTACAAGTATACGCATATCCTTGATTTTAAATTCGCCGCAAAGGGAATCAAATTTATGCTTTGAAAATTCAAAGCCCTTATTTTTCGCAAGCAAATCTGCCGCCATAAAGCCTGCATTGTGGCGGGTTTCGGCATATTGAAGTCCGGGGTTACCAAGACCTGCTATCAGCCAATCGTAGGTCGACTTATTCTTAAAAAACATTTTATCACCTATTCACTGTTCCCTATTACTTTAATCCGCTCCCCAATATTTTCTGTCAAGACTACGGAAGGATATTGCGGTAAAAATGTGGTTTTTCTCTATCATTTTACTGTTATCGAGGTCGGCTACAGTTCTTGCCACCTTTAAAATACGGTCATAAGCACGGGCGGACATACCAAGTCTATCGAAAGAAAGCTGTAAATACTTAGAGGCATCCTCCGTCATAACACAGTACTTTTTAAGCATTGAGGGTGTAAGCCTTGCGTTGCAGGTAATGCCCGTACCCTTATAACGTTCCTGCTGAATTTTTCTCGCTTTATTTACTCTCTTTCTTATTTCAGCCGAGGTTTCCTCTTTTTCCACAGAGCTTAAAGCCGCATAATCTACAGGCGGCACCTCTACGTGCAAATCAAGTCTGTCAAGCATCGGTCCTGAAATACGGTTTAAATACTTATGCACCGTATTTTGAGAGCAGATACACTCCCTTGTAGGGTGACCAAAAAAGCCGCATGGGCAGGGGTTCATAGCTGCTACAAGCATTATAGAGCTTGGATATGTAAGTGAGCCTGCTACACGGGAGATAGTAACCTTACCGTCCTCAATAGGCTGGCGCAAAGCCTCCATAACATCCCTTTTAAATTCGGGCAATTCGTCAAGAAACAGTACACCGTTATGAGCCAATGAGATTTCGCCCGGTTTCGGTACTGTGCCGCCACCTGCAATGCCTGCTGTTGATACCGTATGGTGAGGAGAACGGAACGGACGCTCGGTTACAAAGGGTCTTTCTCTGTTTAAAATTCCTGCTACCGAATGAATTTTTGTAGTCTCAATAGATTCCTCAAAGGTCATTTCGGGCAGTATTGTAGGAAGTCTTTTGGCAAGCATGCTCTTACCCGAACCCGGAGGACCGATAAGTAAAATATTGTGACCGCCGGCAGCGGCTACCTCCAGCGCCTTTTTAGCCGCAAGCTGACCCTTAACATCGCTGAAATCCAATATATCCGATGGGTCAGGCGGAGCTATTTTAGTAGGAGCGGTAGGTTTTATAAGCTTTGTACCGTTCAGGTGCTCTATAAGCTCGCTTACGTTTTTAACACCGTAAACCTTAACGCCCTCTACTACTGCCGCCTCTGCCGCATTATCTGAGGGTACGAAAATTTCCTTAATTCCGTTTTGAACTGCAGTAATTGCTATTGCCAAAACACCGTTTACGCTCCGCACCATACCGTCAAGAGCTACCTCACCTATAACTATAGCGTCTTTAAAATCGCATTTTAACTGACCCGAGGCTTTAAGTATTGCTAAAAGGACAGGTAAATCATAAACCGAGCCCTCCTTTTTGCGGTCGGCAGGTGCTAAGTTTACGGTAATTCTGCCGACAGGGAATTTAAATCCGCAGTTTTTTATTGCCGACCTCACCCTATCACGTGATTCCTTAACGGCTGTATCGGGAAGACCGACTATATCAAAGGCAGGAAGTCCGTTAGAGACATCTGCCTCAATTTCTATCATGTAAGAATCTATTCCGAAAAGTCCGATTCCTTTAAGTCTTGAAAACAAGGCTTTCACTCCTTAGTGTGTGACATCGTTTTGGGTATTTCCATTAAGATAAGCCCGTACATTATCAGCTACAATATTTACAAGCCTTTGCCTTGTAGCAAGGGGTGCCCAAGAGGTATGAGGGGTTATTATAATGTTTTTAGCCTGAAGCAAGGGGCAATCCGTACTCATAGGCTCCTGCTTTAGCACATCTACTGCCGCTCCCGAAAGCTTTCCGCTATTTAAAGCATCAGCCAGAGCGTATTCATCCACCACGCCTCCACGGGAGGTGTTTATAAAAAATGCGCCGTCCTTAAATTTCGCAAAAGCATCACGGTTCATCATATCACGACTTTCATCATTCAAAGGACAATGAACCGAAATTATATCCGATATTGCAAACAAGGTATCTCTGTCTACAAATACGGTTTCACCGTCCTCACGGACAGTTCGGGTATTTACAATGACCTTCATACCAAGACCCTCAGCGGCTTTTTTTACGGCTTTTCCGATACTTCCATATCCGATTATACCGAGTGTCTTGCCATATACCTCGTCACCCGTGAAAACAAGGGGCGAAAATACGGGGGATTTTACCCAACTGCCCTCTTTAACAAAGGAATTGTATTCAGGTATTTTAGTATAATGCATTAAAATATAGCCCATTACCTGCTGAACTACCGCATTAGTGGAATAACCGCCTGCATTGCATACAGGTATACCCCTATCCCTTGCGGCAGGTATATCAATATTATTGTATCCTGTAGCAAAAATACCGATATATTTTAGCTTTTCGGCATTTGCTATAACCTCACGGTCGATAACGGTTTTATTACAAAGGATAATATCAGTATCCTTTACTTCATTAAGTAAAGCATCACGGCTGATATTGTCATACTCCACTGTTTCGCCAAAGCTTTTAAAAATATCAAGCGAAAGGTCGTTATTATTCTTTAAGGTACTGCAATCAGTTAAGAGTAGCTTCATCTTTAGCCTTTACCTTTCTTTTTGTGCCGTCAGGCTCTACAATATAGGTATTTTCAAGCTGAGCTACAAGGCTTTGCTTAAAGCTTTCTATATATTCACGTCGAAGCATTGCCTGCTCCTGTCTTTCAGCCTCGGTTAAACCCTCAGCCTTTTGCTTGCGGGCAAGCTCATTTATTCGGTTGATTTTTTCTTGAGTCATAATTTTCTCCTATTTAAAAAAGGCGATAAATACGCAATTTATCGCCAATTAAATTTCGTTTCTGCCTTCAAGCGCTCTCGCTAATGTAAACTCGTCGGCATATTCGAGGTCGCCCCCTACGGGAATACCGTAGGCAAGCCTTGTCACCTTAACACCCATAGGCTTTACAAGACGGGATATATAGCTGGCTGTAGCCTCACCCTCAACTGTAGGGTTGGTAGCCATTATAATTTCCTTTACTTCTCCGTCCGACAGTCTCGCCATAAGCTCCTTAATTCTTAACTGCTCGGGACCAATACCGTCCAGCGGAGAGATAACACCGTGAAGCACGTGATAAACGCCTGTAAATTCACGGGTACGCTCAAATGCCATAACGTCCTTAGGCTCTGCCACAACGCAAATGACCGATTTATCACGGCGGATATCGTCACAAATGGAGCAGACCTCCAAATCCGTAAAGGACTGACAGATTTTACAAAAATGTATTTTTCTTCTGGCATTCACAAGCGCCTCAGCAAATTTTTCCGCCCTTTCGGGAGGCTGTTCGAGGATATTGTAGGCAAGCCTCTGCGCAGTTTTTTTGCCTATACCGGGCAGTCTTTCAAACTGAGAAATAAGCTCAGTTAAAGGCACTATGTTATTTGACATGGCTTAAAACAAACCCGGCATATTAAGTCCGCCGGTAATAGCTCCCATTTCTTCCTCGGAGGTCTTAATTGCATTGGAAATAGCCTCGTTAACAGCTACCGTAATAAGGTCTTCGAGCATTTCGGCATCCTCAGGGTCGATAGCCTCGGGATTTATCTTAATGCTCTTAACAAGATGCTTACCGTCAACAGTAACCTCTACCATTCCGCCGCCCGAGGTGGCTGTAAATTCACGCTGCTCCAAATCCTCTTGTAAAGCCGCCATATCAGCCTGCATTTTCTGTGCCTGCTTTAACATCTGATTCATATTGCCGGCGCCGCCGGAATTGGGTAATCTTACTTTCATTTTAAATATCTCCTTGTCAATTCATTTCAAAATTTTTAAGCCTTTCGGCTATAGCCTTTAAGGGGTCGTCCTCTGTCGTATTGCTTTTAGGTGTTGTATAGGGACCTAACTTATAGGTTTGCCCTAAAACCTTAAAGGCGGCTTTCCTTATACTGTCCTTATAATAGCTGTTGCCGCTGTTTATAAGGGAACGAAACTGGCTGTTAGGTGCATCTATCAGCAGATACTGACCCTTTATAAAGGCTCTCGAATCGTTAAGCACACCGCCTATAAGCGGACAGTCGGTCTTTAAAATTCTTATTATTTCGTTCCACTGTTCTACAGGGGTAATTCCGCTATCGGTAGCAGTAGTCGGAGCTACAGTTTCTTTAGCAGTCTCCGTTTCCTTAGGAGCAGGAGCGGTATATTCATCCTCTGGCAAGGGGATTTCCTCGTCCTCTTCCTCTGCTGTAGGCTTAGGCGCCGAAACTATTGCCGGATTAGCATTTGCCATATTGGAAATAGTATTTTCGAGTATGCTTACCCGTCTTTCAAGGGATTCGGTATCAGCCGATAGAGAGGGGCTGCAAAGCTTAATAATTGCCATTTCCATCTCTGTTCTGCGATTACCCGTCTGCATAGCGGAAAAAGCCGATTGCAATACCGACAAACAGTACATAATCTCCTTGATACTGTAGCTTTCTGCCTGATTTTCTAAAGCTGTCATACGTGCAGTAGAGCATACTATAGGACGTTTGCCCGTTTTTACGGTTTTAACTATCATTAAATCACGAAAGTGGGATGTAAGCTCAGACAAAAGTCTCAGCATATCTACAGAGGAATTATGCAGCTTATCGAGAAGCAGCAGGCACCCCTCGGTATCCTGACGTTTTATCCCGTCCGACAGTTCAATGAGATAATCATTACCTGCCATAGCACAGACGCTTTCAACTACCGCCTCGTCAATATTCTTACTGTTTGAGGCGCAGAGGTCTAAAATGGAAAGGGCATCTCTCATTCCGCCGTCCGCCGCGGAGGCTATAAGGGTAGCCGCACCGCTTGTAACGGTAAGACCCTCTTTTTCTGCTATATACTGAATTCTTTCGCAAATTTTTTCGCTGTCAATACGTCTGAAATCAAAACGCTGGCAACGGGAAAGAATAGTAGCAGGCAGCTTATGAACCTCGGTAGTAGCCAGTATAAAAATAACGTGCGAAGGCGGTTCCTCAAGGGTTTTAAGCAGGGCATTAAATGCACCCATTGAGAGCATATGCACCTCGTCAATAATATAAACTCGGTATTTTGAATTAGCAGGGGAAAAGCTTATTAAATCCCTAAGCTCCCTTATACTGTCAACACCGTTATTTGATGCGGCATCTATTTCAACTATATCGGTATTCTCGCCGCTTTCGGAAAGCTTACATGCATCGCAACAGAGACATGGGTCACCGTCGGCAGGGTTTAAACAGTTTACCGCCCTTGCTAAAATTTTGGCACAGCTTGTCTTACCCGTTCCACGTGTGCCCGTAAAAAGGTAAGCATGAACGGTTTTTCCGCTTGACAATTCGTTTTTAAGTGTCTCGGTTATATGCTCCTGACCTACAACATCCGAAAAGGTTTGCGGTCTGTATTTACGGTACAATGCCTGATAAGCCATGCTTTCACCTCGCAAAGTTTAAAAAATTTGCGTACCTTAGTGTACGAATGAGCCGATTTACTGCGGCACACGGGGAAACTACTTAATGCTGCTCGGTTCCCCGCCTGACATGGTTCGTAGCGCCCCGTTGCACAGGACCCGCCCATTCGCACACTAAGGTACGCAATTACATTATAGATTTTACCACAAAATTTTAAGTTTTACAATAGGAAAAAATATAAAATGTTGAAAAAAATTCATATTACTGATATAATGATGTTGTATAATAGTCGCAAGAAGCTCAAAAAAGGAGTAATTTCATGAAAGAATTAACTGTATCTCAGCTTTTCAATGTTGAGAATAAATTATTTGCGCCCCTTTTTGATGGGGCTCAGTACCCGTTTGAGGTGCTTTCCAAAATCGGTGATTTTATTAAAAGCTTAGGTTCTACACTTAATAAAGATATCTATGAGGAAAAGGGCGAAAATATCTGGATTGCTAAAACCGCAAAGGTAGCGCCCTCGGCGAGCATTACAGGCCCCTGCATTATAGGAGAAAACACAGAAGTACGCCATTGCGCATTTATAAGAGGAAATGCTCTTATAGGTAATGACTGTGTTGTAGGCAACTCAACCGAGCTTAAAAACGTAGTTTTAATCGGTAAGGTTCAGGTTCCCCACTACAACTATGTGGGAGACTCTGTCCTCGGCTACGGCTCACACATGGGTGCAGGCTCTATAACCTCCAATGTTAAATCTGATAAAACTCTCGTTACCGTTAAGGTAGGAAATGAAAAAATCGAAACGGGACTTAAAAAGTTCGGCGCAATTTTAGGCGATTATGTTGAGGTAGGCTGTGGTAGTGTGCTTAACCCCGGAACTGTAATAGGCAGTCACTCAAATATCTATCCCCTTTCGAGTGTCAGAGGCTTTGTACCTCAGAACAGCATCTACAAAAAAGCCGGCGAGGTAGTGGAAAAGCGTCATGATAGCTGAAAAGTGGGATATACTCGATAAGGACGGTAATCCCACAGGAAAAACCACCATAAGAGGCAGATCATTTTTAAAGCCGGGTGAATACCATTTGGTGGTTCATATATGGGTAATGTCGGGTGACGGTAAGTATTTAATACAGCGCCGTTCCGACACTAAAAAGCTTATGCCCGGTGAATGGGCAGCTACAGGAGGCGCCGCCGTTTCGGGGGAGGATTCATTCTCCGCCGCAAAGAGGGAGCTTTTCGAGGAGCTTGGCATTAGAATGGATAAATTTTCCGCAAAAAAAGCCTTTCGAATCAAAAGGAGAAACTCCATTTTGGATGTGTGGATAACCACAAGCAATCTCCCTGCAGACAGACTTACCCTCCAGCAGGAGGAGGTAGCGGACGCTATGTGGATAACCTCCGAAAAATTACATCAAATGATAGAAAACGGCGAGTTTCACAACTACGGCAAGGAATATTTTGACCGTATGTTTACCGAAACTACGAACTATATAGGAGCATTGGTATGAGCCTTAATGAAAAGGGATTAAGCTGTGCGGGCTGTAAAGCCTATCTTTTTGAAGAGGACGATATTGTTTACTGCCCTGTTTGCGGTGCGCCCCACCACAGGGAATGCTATAACCGCACGGGACACTGTGCTTTAGAAGAGCTTCACGGCACAGAAAACGAATACGACGCCGAAAAGGCAGCAAGACCCGTAGCAGAGGAAAAAAACGAAAGCGAAAAAGCAGAGAACGGGGTTGTAACCTGCGGTATATGCGGAGAAAGATACAGCCGTGAGCTTAACAAATGTCCTAAATGCTCCGCACCCGATTTTGCAAAAATAAACCCCTATTCCGAGTTTGATTTTTTAGGCGGAGTTCCTGCCGATTTAAAGTTAGAGGACGATATTACCGCTAAGGAGGCTACACGCTTTGTTGCCGCCAATACACACAGATATATACCGAAATTCGCCCTTTTAAATAAGAACAACCGTGTTTCGTGGAACTGGATGGCATTTCTTTTCCCTTGCGGATGGATGCTTTCCCGTAAGATGTACAAAAACGGAATAATAACAGGTATTTTAAGTATTATTGCAACCTTTCTTACCTATCCGCTGAATCTGGCACTTTATAATTTAGGTCTTGCTGAGGGCAACACCTATGCTGATATTGTGACGGGTATTGTGGAAAAGCTGCCCGAGATAGGTGCGGCGGTCTTTATTCTTGCTATGTTAGGCTTTGTTTTAAATATTGTAATAAGGGTGATATCTGCTCTGTTTGGGGACTATTTTTACAGAAGCTATGCGCTTTCCGCCATAAAGGAAATAAAGACCCAAAGTGATGACCCCGATTACGATTACCGCAAAAAAGGCGGAGTTAACATCCTGCTTTTCTTTGTGGGGACAATGCTTATACAGTATATACCGAGCATAATAGCCATGTTTATTTGAAAGGAGTGTTTTAAATGGATAATAAAATCTGTCCCGAATGCGGCACCGAAAACGAACCGCAGTACCCCTACTGCAAAAACTGCGGTATAAATTTAAATGCAGAAGCTGCCTCTCCCGTTACCGCCGAGCCCCAAGAGCAGCCCCATGCCGATAATAGAAATCAGCAAAGCGGCTACGGTTATAACTACAATCCTTACGGTGCTTACAACGGCGGAAGCATTGAGGGTGTACCCAATGAGGAGGTAGAGCTTTTTGTAGGCAAAAAATCCTACAGCATTATGCCTAAATTTATAAAAATGGAGATTACACGCTCCAAAACCTCATGGTGCTGGCCGCCTGCTATATTGGGCTTTTTCTTTGGACCATTGGGAGCCGCTTTATGGTTTTTCTACAGAAAAATGTATAGGCCTGCGGCTATTTTAGCGGCAATCGGCGCTGTTGTAGATATTATATACGCAGTACTTACCATGAATTACGTCGATACTTACAGCGAAGCTCTCTTTAATTCGCTGGATACCGCAACCCTTGCCGATATTATCGAGGCTTTCGGTAATATAGCAACCTCTGTCCCTTACATTTTAGCAACGGCGCTGAATAATATTGCAACCGTTGCCACCTTTGTTTTAACCGGTCTTTTCGGCTTCAGCCTTTATAAGAACCATTGCATAAGCAAAATAAAAGGCTTTAAGCTTTACAGCGCAGACCCCATGTATTACCGATTAGGGCTTACCTCTTTAGGGGGCACCTCAGGCGGTATGCTGACTTTGGGAATAGTTATAATGCTGGCATCCTCCTCTATTTCGGAATTTGTAACATCCATTATCAGTTTAATGTTCTAAGGAGAGAAAATCATGAAAATCAGAAAGGCTATAATACCCGCAGCAGGACTTGGAACAAGGGTACTCCCTGCATCAAAGGCTATGCCTAAGGAAATGCTTCCGATTGTTGATAAACCTGCTATACAGTATATTGTTGAGGAGGCTGTAAAGGCAGGAATTACCGATATACTTATCATCACCAACCGTGGTAAAGGTATTATCGAGGATCATTTTGACCATTCTATAGAGCTGGAAAACATGCTCGAAAAGCGTGGAAATACAGAAATGCTAAACACCCTTAGCGATGTGGCGAACCTTGCTAATATTTACTACATCCGTCAAAAGGAGACAAGAGGTCTGGGTGACGCTGTTTTGCGTGCTAAGGAGTTTGTAGGCGACGAGCCCTTTGCCGTACTCTACGGTGACGATGTAATTATAGGCGAAATACCTGCCATAGGTGAGCTTTGCGAAGCCTATTATAAGTACGGAAAAAGCGTTGTAGGTATTAAAGAAGTGCCGGATAATCTTATTGTTAAATACAGCTCCTTAAAGGTTGAAAAATCCGAGGATAAGATATATCATGTATCGGATATGATAGAAAAGCCTGCACTGAGTGAAAAGTTTTCCAACTACTCTATACTGGGTCGCTGTGTGCTTGACAGCGAAATATTCAGTATTTTGGAAAAAACACCTTTAGGCGCAGGCGGTGAATTACAGCTTACCGACGCTATGCGTGAGCTCGCCCGCAAATACGGTATGACAGGTGTTGATTTCAGCGGAAAACGCTATGATATGGGCAACAAGCTTGGCATTTTAAAGGCTAACATTGAGGTAGGTCTTGCCCACCCCGAAATAGCCGAGGAGCTTAAAGAATATTTAAAGGAATTAGCAGGAAATCTTTAATGAGCTACACTACCCTGTTTTTAGACCTTGACAATACCTTGCTGGATTTCAGCAAGGCGGAGTACCACGCAATAAAGACGGTTTTAAAAAATTACGGTCTGCCCGATGACGATAAAACGGCAAAAATCTATTCGGACATAAATTTAAGCTTTTGGAAACGATTTGAAAAGGGCGAAATTGAGAAATCCGAAATATTCGAGGGCAGGTTTAACCGCCTTGCGGAGGTTTTAGGCGCAGATATTGACGTCTCGGCAATTTCTAAGGACTACTGCCTTAATCTTGCCGAAGCCTATTATACTGTGGACGGTGCCGAGGAAATACTCGCTTACCTTAAAGCCAAAGGCTATTACCTTTGCGCTACTACAAACGGACTGTCTGTAACCCAGTATAAGCGGATAAAAAATTCGGGGCTTGAGCCTTATTTTAACAAGATTTTTGTCTCCGAGGATACGGGTCACCAAAAGCCCGAAAAGGAATATTTTGATTTTGTTATAAACTCTATACCTGAAAAAAACCGTGATAATATGCTTATTATCGGTGACAGCCAAAGCTCAGATATCTTAGGCGGTATAAATTCAGGGATAGACACCTGCTGGTACAATCCCTACAACGACATCCCGAAATACCAAAGCCGATACGAAATTAAAGCTTTAGCAGAATTAAAAACAATATTATAACAACAAAAGCACACTTGGAAGTCTCTGCAAAAGAACTCCCAAGTGTGCTTTTTATTCTCCTATGTTTTATTGAATTTGTGCCATAATGCTGTCAAAATAATCCTCAGACGACTTTTGCTGTGAATCTATGGCGGCTTTTTTATCCTCAAAACTGCCGTCGGCAGATATAGCTTTTAAAATTTCGGATTTTGCAACCTCTGTTCTGCCTAAAATCAGGTTTACAAGCTCTTTTACTGTTTCGCCGCCCGTATCAGCGGTCAAATCATTACAGCATTTAGCGGCTTTTACTACGATTTTTCCGATAACTGCGGCACCGTACTCGGTCTCCTTAGAAACAGCGGCACGGGAGGTTATTTTATCCTCCAAAGCCCTAAGCGGCGCAGTAGCGTTAAGCTTTGCGGTGAGCTTTTCCGTCTCCTCTCTCAGCTTCTTTATTTCAGCTTCAAGGGACTCTACCTCCCTTTGCAGTTTTTGGTTATCCGCTAAAAGCTGTTGATTTTTTACGAGAAGCTCCTCGCTAAATCTGAACAGTTCCTTTTTTCTCATAAACAGATGTCACCGCCTTAAATATATTTTTTAAATTTCCGACTTCTTGCTATTAAGGTCATTAAAGTGATAGCAAGCAGACTTCCGCAAAAATCAATGCAGACGTCCCGTACTTCACCGCTCCTACCCGAAATAAACAGCTGATGCGTCTCGTCGCTTATTGAATAAAGCAGGCATATCCCCGAAATAAGTAAAAACCGAAATTTAAAAGGTATTGATTTATATGTAACAAAGGTTAAAAAGCTGAAAATTCCCAAGAGAGCATAGAGGGTAAAATGTGCACCCTTGCGGACTATAAACTGATACGGGGCAATAATTTCCTCTTGCTCCTTTTCAGTAAGGTTATCAAAATCCGAATGAAATATCCTTACCACTGCCGCTATCACCCTGCCGCTTGTACCTGACGAAGTATCAGCATTTTGGCTTGATAATGAAAAAATAAGCGACATCCAAAGTATAAGCATTACCGCCGCCGTAATTCTGAAAATTTTCAATACTTTTCACCACATTTGATAAATAAGCCGCCACCGTCTGTTTTACGGTGACGGCTTAAAGTTTTTAGCCTACTTTTCTGTAAAAATTCATCGGGTTGACCCATGCGCCGTTGACTGCCATACCAAAATGCAGGTGGAAGCCTGTTGACCAGCCGGTAGAGCCGACATATCCTATAACCTGACCTTTTTTAATGGTAGCACCCGTACTTACAGCGGTACTTGACATATGACCGTAGGTTACAACGTAGGTCTTTCCGTCCTTAGTACCGTGGTTTATGGTTACATAGTTACCGTAACCGCCGCCGCAGCCGCAGCTGCCCGACTTGCCGTAGTTATGAGTACAGGAATTGTTGGATTTAACGACCACACCGTCGGAAATAGCAATTATAGGCGCTCCGTTTGATGCACCGATATCTATACCGTTATGTCTGCCTTTATGAACAGAGTCATTACTCTGATAGCCTGCGGTAATACGCTGGGACGAGGGCACCGGCCAAAGGAAACTGCCGCCGTCATAAACAAATGAGGTATTACCTGCCGAAGCCTGAGAAGCCAATGCACTCTGATAATCCTTAATCTGCTTTTCTATTGCAGCATTATCGGATTCAAGCTTGCTTTGGTCAGCGTCTATTCTATTTATAACCGATTGAATTTCATTGCTTTCTTTTTCAAGCTCTGCCTGCTTTTGAGCAATGACCTTTTTGATTTCTACCTGCTCTTCCAGAAGCTTGTTGTTTTCCTCCTGCTTTTTCTCCAATACCTTTATAGCATCAACAAGCTGCTCAATAAGCAGTTTATCCCTTGCGGAAACCGATGCGGTAAGCTGAGAAAGCTGTAAAAAGTCGGAGAAATTCTCGGCACCCAAAAGCACCTTAACATTACTGTCGTAATTGCTCATATAAATGGCACGAAGTCTCTTTTTAAAAGAAAGCTTGTCCGCCTCGATTTCCTGATTTTTTTTCTCTATCTCGGCATTATTTGCCGCAATAGTGCTGTTGATTTTTGAGATTTCACTGTTACAGAGATTTATCTGCTGCTGAACTACAGCTATTTTCTGCTCAATAGCACTTTTTAACTTTTCCTGAGCATTTATTTGACCCTGAAGACCGCTGATTTCACTTTCAAGCTTCTTAGACTTAGCTTCAAGCTCATTTATGTTGCTCTGAAGCTCAGATTTTGAAAGAGCGGCAGAAACATTCATAACCGTCATGCTTGTGGCAACAGCCGTTACAGATAATATAACTGCTAAAATTCTTTTAAGATTTTTATGCATAGTATACTCCTTAGGTTTTATATTGCCGCAAATTCACTGCCTTCTTTACGAAGGTACTTACTGATAATGATTACACTTCCGATAATACCTGCAAAAATTCCTATAGCCAAAAATACCAAAAGCAATATCCAAGCCATATCGCCGTATTTTACAATATCGGTAGTGCCAAGGGTGGAAATTATGGTTTCGGTAGCCACTCTGTAACAGAAATAGAGTAACCCTTCGGCTATCAGCGCCGAAATAACGCCTATAAGCATACCCTCAACAATAAATGGAATACGTATAAAGCTGTCGGTAGCGCCAACCGCCTTCATAATGCTGATTTCCAGCTTTCTGTTGTACATTGTAACACGAATGGTATTTGAAACGATTACGAGGGCGATTATCATAAGTATCGCAATAATCCAAATACCCGCTACATATATTCCGTTTTTAACGGCGGTTATTTTTTCCGCCAAATCGTCCTGCGACTGGATAACGTCAACACCCTCCATTTGTTCTATCTTGTCGATAGTCTCAGAGAAAAGGGACATATCCTTCATAGTAACCTTTGCCGCGCAGGACATTGGGTTGCCGTATTCCTCGTCAAGAAAGTCGAAGTATTCCTCCTGACCTTCTAACATTGACTCTTTTACTGAAGCCAGACCCTCATCACTTGATACATATGTAACCGAGGCTACATTGTCAAGTTTCGCTATCTTATCGCAGAGGGCTTTTGCCTCCTCGTCATTGTGGATTGTATAATCACTGCTTTTAATGCCGTTTGCATCGGCTTCCTCACCGTTTTCGGAGACTGCCGCATCGGAGGAGGTATCCGTTTTATCGCTGTAAAGCGCCCAGTTATAATCCTCCATATAAACCATAACAACATTCTGCTGTTCAAGGGCTCCTATAGCCTTAGCCACGTTTTCGGAAATAAGTAGTGCCAAGCCTATTACTACCATACATGCAACCAGTACACCTACAGACGCCAATGACATAAGACGGTTCACCCATGTATTTTTAACACCCTCACCTACGAGGTATTTTACACTTCCTAACTTCACCCTATATCACCTCCGGCATTGTCAGCCACAATCTTACCGCCGTCCAGCATGATAACACGGTGCTGAAAATCACGTACAAGGTTATGGTCATGGGTAACCATGAGCACGGTAGTGCCTAATTTATTTATTTCGGTAAGCATAGAAACTATCTCATAGGACATATTCGGGTCAACGTTTCCGGTAGGCTCGTCCGCAATGATAAGGTCGGGTGAGTTAACAAGGGCACGTGCTAAGCCCACACGCTGTTGCTCACCGCCCGAAAGCTGAGCCGGCATGGAACGTGCCTTATTGCCAAGACCTACTTTGCTTAAAGCACGTGAAACCTCACGGCGGACATTTCTGCCGCTGGCACCTACAACGTGCATTGCAAATGCAACATTGTCAAAAACGTTCATTGTCGGTATCAGACGGAAATCCTGAAAAACTATACCCATAGTACGTCTAAGCATTGGTACATCACGGCGCTTCATGGAGGTAAGCTCAAAGCCGTTAACGATAATTTTACCGGTGTTTGCCTTTTCCTCACGCATGATAAGCTTCATAAAGGTACTTTTACCTGCACCTGATGAACCTACCACGAAAACAAATTCGCCGTTATTTATCTTTATATTAACATCCTCAAGTGCATGCGTACCGCTGGGGTATGTTTTTGAAACACCACGGAATTCAATTATCGGTTTTTCAACCTGAAAAAACTGTTCGCTGCTGTTTAAAAGCTGCTCCATTGGACAAAATTCACTCTTTCAATAATATTCTTTAGTATTTAACAGGATTGCTCTTAAGGTACTTGTTTACCATAAGGGCGATTTTGAATATGATAGCATGGTCAAATTCACGCAAATCAAGTCCCGTTATTTTCTTAATTTTTTCAAGTCTGTACACCAATGTGTTGCGGTGTACGAAAAGCTTACGGGAGGTCTCTGACACATTAAGGTTGTTTTCAAAGAACTTCTGAATCGTAAACAGCGTTTCTTGGTCGAGACTCTCAATTGAGCCTAATTTGAAAACCTCTTTAAGGAAGGTCTTACAAAGGGTGGTGGGCAACTGATAGATAAGACGGGCAATGCCTAAATTGTCATAGGAAACAATGGTCTTTTCGGTGTCGAATACCTTACCTACCTCGAGTGCCGCCTGAGCCTCCTTGAAGGAGCGTGCCAAATCCTTAAGATTGTCAACCGTAGTACCGATACCGATTACGGCATGAACAAAGAACTCGCCCGAAATAGTATCGGCAATGGTAGTAGCAAGCTTTTCGATTGTTTTGGGGTCGATACCGGGCTTGGTTTCCTTAACAAGGGCGATATCGGTCTCGTTAATGCTGATAACAAAATCCTTGGACTTGTCTGGGAAAAGGTTCTGAATAATATCGTAAACCGAGATATCATGATGGTCGGTAGCACGGATAAGTATAACAGTACGCATAACGTCACTGTTAAAGTAAAGCTCACGGGCTTTAATGTAAATATCACCGGGCAGAATATTGTCAAGAATTATGTTCTTGATAAAGTTACTGCGGTCATATTTTTCATCATAATAGAACTTTATGTTGGTAAAGGAAACCGCAATAACAGCCGCATATTTGGAGGCGAATACATCATCACCCTCAACAAACACGGTGTAATTGGTACCCTGTGATGCACCTAAGCTTTTATAGGTATAGCCTGCATTTACGTATAATTCATTGTTTTGAGAAGGGTTCAGCCCTACAGTCTCACCTATTTTTCCTAAATCACTACAGGCTATAATGGTGGAGTTTTCGTCGATAACACCGAAGGTGCGGTCAACAGAATCCTTCATCTGGTGTATAACACCCTGAAAAAGCCGATTTGACATAAAATACACATCCTTTATTTATATATGGGACTAACTTATAACTATACTTTTCTATTGTACACAATCCGCCGCAATTTTGCAAGCAAATATATAAAAAAGTTACAAAATAATTACAATTAAGCTCTACTTATCCCATTTTTCGCACAAAGATATTATCTGGTCGGCAAATTTTGCAATATCCTTATTAGCACCCTCACGGTACTGTTCTATTACAGACATAAGCCGTCTGCCTGCGTTCAAAAGCCTTTGGAAAGCGGAGGATTCACGTCTTGCGCCCTGAATTGCAGGCTTTGAAATACGCTTCATGTTGCCCTTTTCAAGGCAAATTCCTGCCACAAGGTCATATTCCGCACCGTTGTAAGGGGCGGTGGCAAATATAGAAAGCTCTCTATTTACCGTTTCGGCAAATTCATCACAAACAGTATCCGACCCATGGTTTACAAAAACGGTTTTAGGCTTCTTTTCAAAGCCTTTAAGCCAGTCAAGAAGTATCTCCTCATCCGCATGACCGCTTATTCCTGCTAACTGCTCGATATTTGCCTTTACCTGAATGGTCTCACCGAAAAGCTTAACGGTAGGCACGCCCTCAATAATAATTCTGCCCAGCGTTCCTTCCGACTGGTATCCTACAAACAGAATTGTGCTTTCGGGTCTCCACAAATTGTGCTTTAAATGGTGTCGGATACGTCCTGCTTCGCACATACCGCTGGCGGAAAGGATTATTTTCGGTGTATGGTCACGGTTTATCGCCATAGAATCGTCACTTGTAACCGAAAGACGTAAATTGGGAAATTTAATGGGATTTATGCCCTGCTCCAAAAGTTCTAAGGTCTCGTCATCGTAATACTCGGTCATAGAGCCGCTGTAGATTTCGGTAGCCTCAACCGCTAAGGGACTGTCAACATAAACAGGGAAATTCTCGTATCCCTTAATAAGCCTTTGCTCCTTAATAATACGCAAAAGATACAAAAGCTCCTGTGTTCTGCCTATAGCAAAGGAGGGGATAATTACGTTTCCGCCCTTGTCAAAGGTCTCCTGAATAATTCGGGTCAGCTGGGCTACATAGTCGGGTCTTTCCCCGTGCAAACGGTTGCCGTAGGTAGACTCGATTACTATATAATCTGCCTTTTTAGGCTGAGCGGGGTCACGTATTAAGGGGCGGCTGCGGTTGCCAAGGTCGCCCGAAAATACAATAGTCTCTTCCCTGCCGTTTTCGGTAACGGTAAGACTGATACTTGCCGAGCCCAAAAGATGACCTGCATCAATAAACTCAATCTTAACACCGTCACAAAGGGTGTATTTCTTATTATAATCACAGCCTACAAACTGCTCTAAAGCCTTTGTAGCATCCTCCGTAGTGTAGAGAGGCACATACAGCTCCCTGCCCGAACGCTTTGCCTTGCGGTTACGCCACTGAGCCTCAAACTCCTGAATATGAGCCGAATCAAGAAGCATTATGCTACAAAGCCTTTGGGTAGCCACTGTGGAATAAATATTTCCTGTAAATCCGGCGGAAGTAAGGGCGGGTATCTTTCCCGAATGGTCTATATGAGCGTGAGTGAGAAGTACAAAATCAATGTCACCCGGTAGTATCGGAAGCTGGGTATTTTCGTAAATATCGGGTCCCTGCTCCATACCGCAGTCCACCATAATGGTCTTGCCGTTTGCATAAACAACCGTACAGGAGCCTGTAACCTCATGAGCCGCACCATAAAAAGCTATTTTCATAGACTGACCTCCAATAAAGTCTTTATTATATTATATAACCTGACACCGCCATAATCAACAAGAAAAATCAGCCTTTTGCTTAAAATTTGCAAAAGACTGATTTTTAATCAGGGATTACTTTTTATATTAAACTAATCCTTTTTGTTCTGGTCGTTTTTCTTGTTCTGTTCGTTTTTCTTATTCTGATCATTTCTGTTCTGGTCGTTTCTGTTTTGGTCGTTTCTGTTCTGATTGTTGTTCTGGTTATTCTGATTTTTATTATTTTCCATTAAAAATCACCCCTTTCTTATTGTGACAGAACTCAAAACTGTCACAATAGGTATTATCTGTGAAAAAGTATTGAATATACCTAAGCCGGCACAACTCATAAAAAATTTTTTAATTAACATTCCATTTGCTTGCCTAAAAAGGATGCCGCAACGCTAGCTAATTTTATATCGGAATCGTTGGCTTTATTTCCGTTATCGTCCGACATTAAAACTACCGCACCGCTGACGTCCCCTGCATTTATAATCGGGACTCCCACACGGATGCCACGCTTCACACCCTCCAGTGCCATATGGTAGTCGTCATTCTCGTAGCTTACGCTGCGTCGCTGCTCCATAATATCCTCAAGTGCAGAGGTAACACGCCTTTCCAGCACTTCTTTTTTAGAAATACCCGACGCTGCAATGCAATGATCTCTGTCGCAAATAATTACCGGCAGGCTTGTTGCCTGTGCCAAACTTTCTGCATACTGGGTAGCAAATTCCGCAAGCTCACCAATGGGAGAATATTTTTTAAAAATAACCTCTCCCCCGACGCTTGTGTAAATTTCCAACGGGTCACCCTCTCTTATTCGCATTGTTCTTCTTATTTCTTTCGGAATAACAACTCTCCCCAAATCATCTATTCTACGGACAATACCGGTTGCTTTCATATATACATTTCTCCTTAAATTACAAATTGTGTTGTTATTATCTGTAATTTGAGGGGATTTATACTGCACAAGTTTACTTTTAAAATGAAATGTGCTATAATAAATTAAAGGCGGTGGTTTTATGGATGGTGTCTTTCTTCGTAAGAAATTTAACGGTTGGCTTTTCCTATTGTTCGTTTGTGGCTTGTTTTTTATCGGTCTATATATTTTTCTAAATATAGTTGACCCAAAAGCAACCAGTGAATTACTAACCTTTTTG
>JAFUOL010000103.1 GCA_017481865.1 Clostridia bacterium
AGTCCTCCCGAAACTCCGGTAACCGGTTCGGACATCCAAAGTCGCCTGTCAGATAAGGTTTACGATAGAAAAATCCAGGACAGCACCGAGCCGTGTGTTGATTTAGAGGCGCTTGCAAATGAGGTATCGTTAAAAGGAATTTTTGTAAAAAACATGCTTAAAGCTATAGAAAATGCCGATGAGGACAAGAAAGCGATTTATAAAAATGCGCTTAAAATCGGGCTTAAAGCCTTTATAGGGGAGGTTGGCTTTAATGAGGATTAAATCTATAAATATTTCCGCATTCGGCGGAGTGAAAAATCTGCAAATTGAGCCCAATGACGGGCTTAATATAATCTATGGAGACAATGAAAACGGCAAAACCACCGTTATGGCATTTATAAAGATGATGTTTTACGGCAGTGAGCGTGCATCCTCCCAGCTTTCCAAAAATATCAGGAAAAAATATACCCCGTGGGACGGCGGCACTATGGGAGGCAGTATCGAGTTTGAACATTCAGGCAAAAACTACCGCCTTGAAAGGGAGTTTAAAGGCTCTAATGCTACCGACCGTGTTGTCCTTTACGACCTTGATTTGGGTACACGTGAGACCGCACCTCCGGATATAGGTATTAAGTTTTTCGGTCTTACCGCCGCCGCCTTTGAGCGGAGCGTATTTATCGGTCAGTTCGGCTACCCCGAAAGCGATACTAAAGCCGAGGGCGAGATAAACTCTAAGCTTTCTAATATTGCTTTAACGGGGGATGAATCGGTTTCCTTTGAGACGGTGAACACCAGACTTACCAAGGCTAAAACCGCCCTTATGTCAAAAAGCGGAAATGCAGGCATTTACGATAAAAACGTTAAGGCTATAACCGATTTGCGTGCTCGACTTGAAAAGTCGGCAGCTATAGCCGAAAGCTACCGCCTTACTAAAGAAAAATTGGCAATAGCAGATGGCGAAATTACCGCCATGCAGAAAAAGGCCGACACTTTAAAGGAAAAGATATCAGCTGAGCAGGATGTCCGCAATGCGGGGAAGCTTAAAAATCTTTTAAAGCTAAAATCAGAGCTTGACAGCCTTAATGAAACGCTGAAATTAAGTGACGGTACATTGGCAGACGAAAGCTACGTTAAAAAACTGCAATTTTGCTATTCTAAAACCCAAAGTGCCGCCGATAAGGTAAAGGCAAAGCAAAGTGAAATAGAACTGCTTAAAAAGAGCATAGCCGCCACCGACACTTCACCTCAGGAAAAGGAGGCTAAAAAAGCCGAGCTTGAGAGGCAGGCAAGCAGTATAGAAAAAAGCAGGACTGAATGTAAAGCGAAACTGCAAAAGGCAAAACAGGAGGAAAGCGAAATACTTTTGAAGCTTTCCGACCCCGACCGTTTTAAGAAAAAGGTTAATCCCGTATTCTTGATTTTGGGTGCAGTCGCCTTGGTGCTGGGATTTGCGAGCCTTGCAATAAAGCTTGAGGCTGTAGCCGCCGTCGGTATAGCTTTGGGCACGGTTTTGGCAGTACTTGGTTTTGCTATTCGACCGACAGATAAAAATGCTTTAGAGGAAATGGGGTCAAGAGCATCCGCTTTGCGTGAGGAAATTTTTCTCCTTACGGGCAGGGAAACCGATTTAAATTCACAGCTTTCCGCTCTTCAAATTAAGTTAGAGGCAATAAACACCGCCCTTTCGGGAAACATAGCCTTGCTCGAAAACCAGAAACAACTGTTAAGTGACAGCGAAAATCAGCTGAAAGAGCTTGAAATTCACTATAAGACCGAAAACCAGACCCTTTTGGGACTTTTGGCACGCAGTGGCGGTGTTAAGGATGAAAATATCGGGAGAGAGATTGAAAAAATCGCCGAGGGAGCGGCAAAACAAAAGGAAATAAAACAGCAGATAAATTATATTTTAAAGGATGTAGGAAATATATCCTACAAGCAAGCAGAGGAAAAGCTTAAAAATATCGGCGATAATACTGATATTACCGCCGATTTCGATGATCTTAAAAAGGAGCTTGAAAAACTGCTTGGTGCCATTACCGAGGGGAAAACCAATATAGCTGCTACAAAGGCAAGAGCGCAGGCGGCGATGTTTTCTTGCGAAAATCCCGAAACGCTTAAACAAAAAATAGCCGAGCTGTCAAAAACCGCCGAGGCTCAAAGGGAGTTTTGCTCTGCTACAGAGATTGCCCTACAGGTTTTAGCTGACAGCTTTTCAGAGGTTCGCCGCAGCTACGGCTCGGAGCTTGAAAAAAAGGCGGCTGAAATTTTAAGCGCTCTCACAGGCGGCAAATATTCGGCAATGGGTATCTCAAAATCCCTTGATATCACCGCCGAGGAAAGGGAGAAATTCGTAAGCCGTGAGATAGGTTATCTGAGCAGTGGAACGGCTGACCAAGCCTATTTAAGTCTCCGCTTAGCTCTGTCACGTCTTATGGCGGACAGTGAGGGCTTGCCCGTTTTAATGGATGATTCTCTTTCCCAGTATGATGATAAAAGGCTTAAAACTGCTATGGAATTTTTAAAGGATTATTCTAATGAAAACCAAATAATCCTTTTCACCTGCCACAGCGAGGTTTGCCGATTGGCAGAGGCTTTAGGAGCGGAAACTAAAAAATTAACATTTTAGCGAAGCAGTCCGTTAAATATTTATTTTTCTTCGGTTTTAAGTGCGTTAAGCTTATTCTGACGGCGCTGTTTAACCTCATCTGACATCGGCTTGATTTCTCCTGCGGCAGTAAGTGCCATGCGGGTAAATAAGGGACCTACAAGCTCATAAAAAAGAACTGCGAATAAGGTTATATTCCGTATAAGGGCACCCTCTGTACCTAACTGCATTGCAGTGGTACACATTCCGAGCGCTACACCTGCCTGCGGTAAAAGGGTTATTCCTAAGTATTTACATATCTGCGGTGAGCATTTGGTAAGCTTTGCGCTTAAAAATGTACCTATATATTTACCTGCGGAACGTGAGATTATATAAGCCACACCGATAAGTACAATGGAAATTTGAGTGAATACGCTAAGCTCCAATTCTGCGCCGCTTATTACAAAGAAAAGGGCAAATAAGGGGGAAGTCCATTTGTCGGAAGCGGTCATAAGGTCGGCTGACAAAGGACAAATATTGCAGAATACAGTACCAAGCATCATACAGGTTAGAAGTGACGAAAACTGCACATGCACTAAGCCTATACTAAACTCCATCATAGAAAGTGATGCGGCAAGGAAAACCACACCTATTGTTAAATTTAGACGGTTGGTATTGGAGTTGAAAAGCTTTTCAAGCTGGGTTAAAATCCAACCCATTACTGCGCCTAACAAAAGGGAGCAAGCGATTTCCACCAAAGGGTTAACTATTATCGAAATCAAATCAACAGAGCCGCTGACTAAGGTCTTGGCTATACCGAAGGATACCGCAAAAACAATAAGTCCCACAGCGTCATCCAAAGCTACTATAGGCAGGAGCAACTTGGTTAACGGACCGTGCGCCTTGTACTGTCTTACTACCATAAGGGTTGCGGCAGGGGCGGTAGCCGTGGCTATTGCACCTAAGGTTATCACCTGTGACAAGGTAAATTTATCAGGCATCATTAAATGGATTATGTAGAGAACCAAATCGACCATAAATGTTGCGGCAAGTGCCTGAAGTATACCTATGACAAGCGCCTGCCTACCTGTCTTTTTAAGCTCATTTAATCTGAACTCGTTACCTATAGAAAAGGCAATAAAGCCCAAGGCTACTTCGGACACCAGTGACAGACTGCCCACCGCCTCGGCGGAATTAAAACCTACGCCGTTTAGTCCTAAAGCGCCTATGCAGTAAGGACCTATGAGCACACCGGCAATCAAATATGCCGTTACCGACGGCAATTTTAAGGGCTTGAAAAACCTTGTCATAATAAGTCCTGCCAAAAGGGCAAAGGACACGGATAATAATGTATTCATTGTATAATCACCTCAAACGTCCGAAATTATACCACTAAAGGTAGGCTTTGTCAATGTCGCTCTTTGTAAAATTTTAATTTTTTTTAAGAAAAGCCTTGACAAATCGGGCGCTTTAATGTATAATCCCTTTGTTGCATCCAAAGACAGTAGGTGGTTTTAAACCGTAAGCTCAGCGCCTACCGAGGTTAGCGCTTAAATAATTCATAATTTTTGTATTTATTTATGCCTATCTTCTTGTCTGAGGATAGGCATTATTGTTTTGTCGGAGGTGAATCCAATTGCCAAACGCATCAGTTTTAGAACAAAAGAAACAGCAGGTAGCTGAAATCGTTGAAAAGCTTTCCGCTGCAGTTACAGGTGTTGTTGTTGATTACAAGGGTACCACAGTTGCTGACGATACAGCTCTCCGTAAGGAGCTCCGTGAAGCAGGCGTTGACTACTTCGTAGTAAAGAACACCATTCTCGGCCGTGCTATTGAAGGCACCGACCTCGAGGAAATGAAGTCAGTACTCGAAGGCACAACCGCTATTGCCCTTTCTAATGAGGACTATACCGCTGCTGCAAGAATTCTTTGCAAGTTTGCAGAGTCTCATGAAAACTTCAAGGTTAAGTCGGGCTTCCTCGACGGTAAGGTTGTAGATGTTGCAACCCTCGAATCTCTTGCAAAGCTGCCCACCAAGGAGGTTCTCCTTGCAACAGTTTGCAGTGCTTTCCAAGCACCTATCGCCGCTTTTGCACGTGCCGTACAGGCTATCGTAGATAAAGACGGTTCTGCAGACGCAGAATAATTAAATTAAAAACTTAAACAAAATATTATGGAGGAAATTAAAATGGCATCAGAGAAAATCACAGCTATGATTGAAGAGTTAAAGACTCTTACCGTTCTTGAGCTTTCTGAGCTCGTTAAAGCAGTAGAGGAGGAATTCGGCGTATCTGCAGCAGCAGCTGTAGCAGTAGCAGCTCCCGCAGCAGGCGGCGCAGCAGCAGCTGAGGAAAAGACCGAGTTCGACGTTGTTCTTAAGGAAGCAGGCGCTGAAAAGATTAAGGTTATTAAGGCTGTTCGTGAAATCACCGGTCTTGGTCTTGCAGAAGCAAAGGCTATCGTAGACGGCGCTCCCAAGACCCTCAAAGAGGCTGTAGCTAAGGAAGAGGCTGAAGCTATGAAGGCTAAGCTCAGCGAGGTTGGCGCTACTGTAGAGCTTCAGTAATTCTGAATTACTAAAAATTATAAGCAGGACGGAAAGTCCTGCTTATTTTTTTGGCGCCTTTAGGTGTGGAAATAAACCCCCGGTTCTACAGGGGGAAGAAAAAAGAGCGAAGCTACAATAAAAAGGGCGAGGCGTAGCTAAGCCCAAAAAGACGATAATAAAAGAAGAACCTCTTGTATAATGGTAGTGGTTTGGCGACCGCATTACCAAAATACAGGAGG
>JAFUOL010000014.1 GCA_017481865.1 Clostridia bacterium
ATGTGCTGAGAATTTCGGCGCAGGTAATATCCGGTATAGGCTTTTTGGGCGCCGGCATGATAATTCTTAAAAACAATAATGTAATAACAGGTCTTACTACTGCGGCAGGTGTTTGGACGACAAGTATTATCGGTATTGCGGCGGCAGTAGCGGCTTATGATAGCGGAGTTAAGGATGTTGTAATTCTTGACAGAGAAGAAAATTTAGGCGGAATTTTGCGCCAGTGTATACATAACGGCTTCGGTCTTCATAAATTAGGCACCGAGCTTACAGGCCCGGAATATGCGTCAGTTTATGCCAAAAAGGTTATAGACCGCGGCATAAAGGTTTATCATGAAACTACGGTTACTAATATATCAAGTGATAAAATAGTCACCGCCACTAACCGAAAGGGTATTTTAAAGCTTAAAGCCAAGGCAGTAGTTCTTGCTATGGGTTGCAGAGAAAGAAGCCGCGGGGCACTCAATATCAGCGGTACCAGACCTGCCGGAATATACAGCGCCGGAACAGCACAGAAGCTTATAAACTGCGAAGGTTATATGGTAGGCAAAAAGGTAGTTATTTTAGGATCAGGCGATATCGGTCTTATTATGGCAAGAAGAATGTCTCTTGAGGGTGCTAAGGTTGAGGCTGTGTGCGAGCTTATGCCCTATTCGGGCGGACTTACACGAAATATCGTTCAGTGCTTACAGGATTACAACATTCCTCTTTACTTAAGCACCACCGTTGCCGAAATCCACGGAGATAAAAGGTTAGAGGGCGTAACTATAGCACAGGTTGACCAAAACCGCCGTGTTATTGAAGAAACCAAGCGCTATATCCATTGCGATACCCTGCTTTTGTCGGTTGGACTTATCCCCGAAAACGAGCTTACAAGAGGTGCAGGAATACCATTAAGTCCTGTTACTAGCGGAGCTTTGGTAGACGAAAACCGCCAGACCGAACCCGACGGTATATTCGCCTGCGGTAATGTTTTGCAGGTTCACGATTTGGTGGACTATGTTTCGGACGAAGCAGAAATAGCAGGTATAGGTGCCGCCGCATATGTAAATGGTGAGCTTACAAATGGAGACACTGTAAATACCGTAGCAGGTAACGGTGTACGCTATGTGCTGCCGCAGAGAGTACATACAAACAGTGATAAGGATATATCTCTCTTTATGCGTGTCACTCAGCCCTTTGGTAAGGTTAAATTTACCGTAAAGTCGGGTGACGAGGTACTGGCAAACGCCATAAGACTTAAAGCCGCTCCCGGTGAAATGGAAAAAATCACTATAAAGAACGAAAAGCTAAAGCTTGCGGCAAAAGATATTACCGTGGCATTGGAGGAACTGTAATGAAAAAGGAACTTACTTGTATCATCTGCCCGAGAGGCTGTACGCTGACAGTTAATATCGAAAATAGCAATGTGTCTGTATCGGGCAACTCCTGCCCTAAAGGCGAGCAGTACGGAATTAACGAATGTACTAACCCCACAAGAACCGTAACCTCCATTGTAAGGGTTACCAACCGTGAGGACACGATGGTAAGCGTTAAAACCTCAATTCCAATTCCTAAGGATAAAATCTTTGAGGTAATGGGTGAAATACGAAAGGTAAGCGTAGAAGCACCTGTGAAAATAGGAGACGTAATTATATCCGACCTGTTCAGCGCAGATATAATCGCCACAAAAGAAATTTTATAAGAGGTCGGTTATGGATAAATCTGTTCTGATGAATATAAAGCTCTTTTTATTTGATATGGACGGTACTCTTTATTTAGGTAACCGCCTTTTCGATTTTACCAATGAGCTATTGTCGACAATAAAGGAGAACGGCGGCAAATACATATTCATGACCAATAATTCCTCAAAAAGCGTTGCCGACTATATAAAAAAGCTTGAAAAGTTAGGTGTTTCTGCCGATTATGACGATTTTATAACCTCATCCCAAGCAACCGCTTACTATCTTAAAAACCATTATCCTAACGCTACCCTTTATGTTTGCGGTACTGAGTCTTTGAAGGAGGAGCTTATAGGCGAGGGTTTTGAAATCACTGAGGATACCGAAAAAACAGAATGCATAGTTATGGGTTTTGATACCGAGCTTACCTTTAAAAAACTGCATGATATATCATATATGCTCTGCACAAGGGAATTGACCTATATTGCAACCAATCCCGACTATGTATGCCCGAGAGAATTCGGAAGTGTCCCCGATTGCGGAAGTATTTGCGATACGATTTACAATGCTACAGGTAAAAGGCCTGTAGTAATAGGAAAGCCTCAGGCGCTTATGCCCGAGCTTGCAATGGCAAAAACAGGCTATAAAAAAGCTGAAACAGCTGTAATAGGCGATAGAATTTATACCGATATTAAAAGCGGTATAAACGCCGGTACGGTGACCGTGCTTGTAATGAGCGGTGAAACCACAGAGGAAATTTTAAAAAATTCACCCGATAAACCCGATGTAGTACTGCCCTCGGGAAAAGAATTACTTGAAATCATAAAATTCAAGTAAGTATATAAATAAATATAAAGCATATTTGGTTTTCTGTTTAAACGAATTTATCCAAATATGCTTTTTTGTACGTAATATAATTATAACCACCCGTCAAACGGGTGGTTTGCACAAGGGTTATAAGCCCATAATGCCGACCCACGTCTCAAGGCGCGGGCTTTCTCTTGGTCTTGTATATATTTCTTTATCGTTGATTCATTTAAGCCTACTGTTGATACATAATATCCTTCTGCCTAAAAGTGTCGGTATTGATTATATATCATTTTTCTCCTGTATTTTTGGTACAATTACTATATGGTACTTGCATAACCATTTTGTGTGTGATGAACTATTTGTGCTATTAGCCATTAAAATTCTCCTTTCGTAGTTCTCTAAGACTTGAACAAC
>JAFUOL010000104.1 GCA_017481865.1 Clostridia bacterium
ATAGTTTGGTTTATTAGTATCTTAGACTCAAGGTATAGGCTTAGGTTAATATCTAAAGTAAGGCCATGGAACTAAAAATAGTTTGGTTTATTAGTATCTTGGACTCAAGGTAGAGGCTTAGGCTAATGTCTAAAGTAAAGCTATGGAACTAAAAATGTCCTGTGTTGTTCGCGGACCGTGACTTATATAACCCTACAACTTTTTTAAACGGGACCTTAGCTCGTGCGGCGGGCATGCAGACCTCCCGCGGCTGTGCCGAGTTCGGAAGAAGGGAGCGCGAAACCGTACGGCGGGAACCCACCTGCTTTTTTGCAGGTTATTTTAAGCACATTACGGCAGTGCGGGACAGTTTATTAGATTATTAAAGGGTCGATGAATATCGACCCTGATTTTTTAAGGTGGTTTAATGGAAAGGGAGCTTTGGCAGTATCTTAAAACCGTAAAAAAACCTATCGTGCTTTACGGCATGGGTAACGGTGCGGATAAGATAATAAAGGTACTTGATGAATACGGAATAAATTTTCAAGGTGTTTTCGCTTCGGACGGCTTTGTAAGAAATAAGGAGTTTCACGGACATAAAATTTCGTCCTATAGCGAGCTTAAAGAAAAATTCGGGGAAATGATAGTTTTGCTCTGTTTCGGTTCAAATCGTTCCGAGGTTATAGAAAATGTCCGTAAAATATCACACGAACAGGAGCTTTACGCACCCGAAGTGCCCGTAATAGGCGGCGGACTTTTTACAGTACAGTATGTAAATGATAATAAAGAGGCTTTTAAAGAGGTTTACCGAAAATTAGCCGACGAAAAATCGAGACAGACCTTTGAGAATATAGTTAACTTTAAATTAAGCGGTAAGGTGGAGTATTTATTTGACTGCGAAGTAGACGCCGACGAGCCTTACGAGAGCTTTTTGAAATTGGGAAATCACGAGAGCTTTTTAGATTTGGGTGCTTATAACGGAGACACCGTAGCGGATTTTATAAAGCGAACAAACGGTTATAAGGAAATAATCGCTGTAGAGCCTGACCGAAAAACCTTTAAAAAGCTTATAAAAAATACCGAAAGCTACGAGAATATTACCTGTGTGAATAAATGTATTTCCTCCTTTTGCGGTACGGGAAATTTTGCTATGAATTCGGGTAGAAATTCGGTTGTGAGTGAAGGCGGGAGTGAGACCGAATTTATAACGGTGGACAGCCTTTTAAACGGTAAAGAAGTAAGCTACATTAAAATGGATGTTGAGGGTCAGGAAGTGGGCGCTGTTAACGGTGCTGAGGCTACAATAATTAAACATAAGCCTAAAATGCTTATTTCCTGCTACCACCGCACCGATGACCTTTTAGAGCTGCCAAAAGCCGTTTTTGAAAAAAGAGAGGACTATAAGCTTTACATAAGACATTTTACATCTGTCCCTGCATGGGATACAAATTATTACTTTGTATAAATTAAAGGGTTGACGCTATCAAATGCGCCAACCCTGTTTAAATCAGTCTTTATTCATATCATTTAATGCGTAATCACAGCATTGAACAACAAGCTGATTAAACGAAATATCGTTTTTATCTGCTATGCTTTGAAGCTTTTCTATAAGCTCGTCGGGCATACGAATGGTTTTATTAGAGCTTTTGGCCTTTTTAACCTCAAACATTAAATCACTCCCCACAATATAAATTGTATTGCATTTTAAGTGAAAATTATACAAGTAAAAATGCAAGTAAAAATATATTGCAATTTTCGGTGCTGTGTGATATATTGTTTGTATAGTATAATGTTTTGGGAGATTGATATAATGAAAAAAATAATATCTTTTATAACTGCTTTAACGGTGTTGATATCGGTGTTGTTTAATATAAGTATTTCAGCCTCAGAGGTCACGGATGCTGACTTTTCCTATTGCCGTTCAGGCGTATGGAGTAATTTCAGTGGCAAGACCGTTTTTTCGGATTATATGGACTGTATCAGAATACAGACCGACCCCAATAAAGATTATTATTTGAGCTACAAAACATGGAATGAGGGAAAAGACGGATACTATTCCGCAGTACAGAGTAATAAAAGCGGCTCGGAGGAATATGCCGGCGCTACGGGAAGAAGAATACGTAATTTAAGTATTTCGGTATACGATAAGAGTGGAAATTCGGTAAAATCGGGCATAGTTGTAATGTACCGTGCCTTAGTTGACGGCGTGTGGCTTCCGTGGGTAAGTAATGCCGACCCCGAATGGATGAGCTATGTACAAAGAAAATATAAGCTTGACGGTGTTTTAGATACCGCAAGCGGCAATGCAGGAATAAACAGCAGTTATATTTCTGGTGTTGAAATACGCATTTTCGAAGAAAGCAGTATTGACGACTTGAAGGGCACAGCTGGTAAGTCAAAGCTTATAAATGCACCCTTTATAAGTCAGGTAGGCTCATATCCTGCGGGTTGTGAGAGTGTAAGCACAGTGATGGCTTTACAGCACAGCGGACTTAATATTTCGGTGGATGATTTTATAGATTCGTACCTTGAAAAAGGCTCGGATAATAGCTTTGATCCTAATATATGCTTTGGCGGCGACCCTAATAGCACAAGCGGAATTGGATGTTATTCACCTGTAATAGAGAAAGCCGC
>JAFUOL010000105.1 GCA_017481865.1 Clostridia bacterium
GGAAAAACTTAAAATTTAAGGTAAAATAGAGTAAAATTCATTTAAAAAGCCTTTACTTTTAAGGCATATTTTATTATAATAATCATAACAGTTTTATATAAGGAGGAGTACTGCTTGCGGACAAATTTTAAGCTTGAATTAAGTAAGATAATTTCCGAATTTTCTTTGGAAATACTCAATATGCCTTCGCCTGCGGAGAAAATTTTCGTTTCTACTCCCGAAATTAACCGACCGGGACTTCAAATGGCGGGCTATTTTGAGTTTTTTGACGAAAAGCGTATTCAGATAATAGGAAAAAGCGAGGAAAGCTTTTTAAGGAGATTTGCCCCCGAAAAAGCCGAGCAACGCCTGCGTGATCTGTTTTCGAGAAATCCCGTAGCGGTGGTTATATGCCGTGATTTGGAGGTTGGGGAAATGTATGCCCAAATCGCTAAGGAATACGGCGTACCACTTTTAAGATCGAGTGAAAGTACATCCGACTTTTCTGCGGCGCTTATAGCCTTTTTAAGTCTGCATTTGGCTCCCCGTATTACCCGTCACGGTGTACTTGTGGAGGTTTACGGCGAGGGTATACTCCTTTTAGGTGAAAGCGGAGTAGGTAAGAGCGAGACTGCTATAGAGCTTATTAAAAGAGGTCACCGCCTTATTGCCGACGATGCGGTGGAAATCCGCCGTGTTTCAAATAAATCCCTTGTGGGAACAGCTCCCGATAATATCAGGCATTTTATTGAGCTTCGTGGAATAGGTATTATAAATGCAAGCCGAATTTTCGGTGCAGGTGCGGTAAAGCTTACCGAAAAGATTGACCTTGTTATAAATATGGAGCCGTGGGATGTTAATAAGGCTTATGACAGAATGGGTCTTGAAAACCAGACTACCGAGATATTAGACCTTAAAATACCCTCCCTTACTATCCCTGTAAAGCCGGGACGTAACCTTGCGGTAATTATCGAGGTTGCGGCTATGAACAGCCGTCAGAAAAAGCTGGGCTACAATGCGGCAGAGGATTTGCTGAAAAGACTCGGCATGACCGATGATGAACAGATTGGGGATGCAACCTCAAAACCGGTTGACCCGTTTTAATAAAGATATAAGGAGAAATAAAAATGTACAAATTAGGAATCGATTTAGGCGGAACAAATATAGTAGCGGGTGTTGTTGACGAAAATTTTAATATAGTTGCAACTGCCAAAAGAAAGACCAACTGCCCCCGACCCGCAGACGAAATACTTGATGATATGGCGGCTGTAGCCTTAGAGGCTGTAGAAGCGGCAGGTCTTAAAAAAGAGGATATCGAGGCGGCAGGCGTAGGCTCACCCGGAGCTATCGACCCTGCAAACGGTGTAGTTTGCTTTGCGGGAAACCTTGGATTTCACAATTTAGCCATGGCTGAAATGCTAAAGGAACGCACAGGCTTTGATTTTTACCTTGAAAATGATGCTAATGCTGCCGCCTACGGCGAATATATAGCAGGTGCAGGCAAGGGCACCAACAACTTTATGATGATAACCTTAGGCACAGGTGTAGGCGGCGGAATAATTATTGATGGTAAGCTTTACTCAGGCTCTAACTATGCAGGCGCTGAATTAGGTCACGTGGTTATCAGTATGGACGGTGAGATGTGCTCCTGCGGCAGACAGGGCTGTTGGGAGGCTTACGCTTCGGCTACCGCTCTTATCCGTCAGACAAAGCAGGCTATGATTAAATATCCTGAAAGCATTATGTGGAAGCTTTGCGGAAATGATATAAATGCCGTAAACGGTCTTACCGCTTTTGAGGCTATGCGTCAGGGTGATTCCGCAGGTAAAGCAGTAGTTGATAAGTACATATATTATATTGCAGTAGGTATTGCTAATAATATAAATATATTCCAGCCTGATGTTATCTGCATAGGCGGCGGAGTTTCCAAAGAGGGTGACAATCTCATCATCCCCATTAAAGAGTTTGTAAACGGCGATAACTTTGCCCGTAATATTGATAAAAAGGCTGAAATCAAGACCGCAACCCTTGGTAATGACGCAGGTATTATCGGTGCGGCTTATCTTTGCAATCTGTATAAATAATTTTTAAGGTGTAACTGATGGAATACAAGGCTTTTGAAGAATTTTGCATTTCCAACAAAATCGAATACAAAAAAAATGAACCGATGAAGCTTCATACAAGCTTTAAAATCGGCGGTGAGGCTGATTATTTTGTAAATGTTGCCTCCGAAAACCGGCTTAAAAGTGTGATTGCAGAGGCTAAAAAGCTAAGTATTCCTTACTTTGTAATCGGTAAAGGCTCTAACCTTTTGGTTTCAGACAAAGGAATTGATGGTGTAGTAATAAGCCTTTGCGGAATGGACGATATTACCGTAAACGGTAACGAAATTACCGCTTTTGCAGGCGCATCTTTGGCAAGCGTTTGCTGTAGGGCGCAGGAAAATTGCCTTACAGGGCTCGAATTTGCCTACGGAATACCCGCAAGTGTAGGTGGAGCACTTTATATGAACGCAGGCGCCTACGGAGGCGAAATGTCAAATGTTGTGACTAAAGCCACCTTTGTAACCGATGAGGGCGAAAGCGGAAAGATATCAGTTGATGATATGGCTCTCGGCTACAGAACAAGTATATTCAAAGGCTCCCGTATGATAATAACCTCTGTTACTTTCAGCTTAGAAAAAGGCGATAAAGCCGAAATCAAGGCAAAAATGGAGGATTTTATCGGCAGACGAAAGAGTAAACAGCCCCTCGAATATCCGAGTGCGGGCAGTACCTTTAAGCGACCTGAAGGCTATTTTGCAGGCGCTCTCATAGAGCAAAACGGTTTAAAGGGCAGAAGTGTAGGGGGAGCCGAGGTAAGCCAAAAGCATGCAGGCTTTGTTATAAACAAAGGCAATGCTACTTGTAAAGATACGAAAGAACTTATTAAAATAATTAAAGATACCGTTTTTAAAAATAACGGTGTAGCGCTTGAAACCGAAGTTATATTTATCGGAAGGGAGGAAAAGTAATTATGGAATTACTAATTGTTACGGGAATGTCAGGTGCGGGAAAATCACAGGCGGCAAATGCCCTTGAGGATATGGGCTTTTACTGTGTTGATAATATTCCCCCTGCGATTATACCCTCCTTTGTGGATTTGTCCGCCATAAGCGGTGATAAGCTTAATAAAATAGCTATCGTTACCGATGCCAGAGGCGGTGATATGTTTGCCGATATATGTGATGTTTTGGCAGATTTTAAACAGCGTAAAATAAACTATAAGGTGCTTTTCCTCGATTCCTCCAACGATGTTCTAATTCGCCGTTATAAAGAAAATCGCCGTAAGCATCCTTTGGCGGACAGTTCTTCTCTGTCACTTTCAGCGGCGGTTGAAAAAGAACGTAAAATGCTTAACAAAATCCGTCTTACCGCCGATTATGTTATAGATACAAGCTACATTTCCATAGCACAGTTAAAGGTTAAGCTTTCCAATATATTTTTCGGCAGCGTAAGCAATGTACTGAAAATTCAGTGTAAGTCCTTCGGCTTTAAGTACGGTTCTGATACTGAGGCGGATTTGGTAGTGGATGTGCGTTGTCTGCCCAATCCCTTTTATGTGGAGGAGCTTAGGGAGCATACGGGTACGGAAAAGGTGATTCAGGATTATGTTATGAACAGTCCTGATAGCCGTGAATTTTTGGATAAGCTTTTAGGCTTTATCGACTGCGCCGTACCGCTCTACGCTAAGGAGGGTAAAAGTCAGCTTATAATCGCTATCGGCTGTACGGGCGGTAAGCACCGTTCGGTAACCTTTGCCGAGCTTATAGGCAGCCATTTAAAGGAAAAAAATTACGATTGCTCAATAGTTCACCGTGATATACTGAAAAGGTAGAAAAGTTATGTCTTTCTGTTCAAAGGTTAAAAATGAGCTGCTCAGTTTAAGACCCCCCGAATGCTGTAAACCGTCCTACGCTTACGGTTTTATGCTGTTCGGCAGGTCTTTTTCTATAAAAAAGATAAATATTCAAACTGCAAACGAGAACGTTGCTAAGGGCTATTGCGATGCGGTTTTTGCAGTTTATAAGGTGCGTCCCGAGATTACTCAGGGCGGAAGTGTGCGCCCTACATATAAAGCCGAAGTATTATCCGAAGCCGACCGACTTAAAATATTAGCATCGGTTGACTACGGAATAGAGGATAGAGCAATAGACGACGGCCTTTTTTTAAGGGAATGCTGTATTTCCTCCTTTATAAGAGGGGCTTTTTTGGCATGCGGTAATATAAACGACCCCGAAAAGGAGTACCGTATAGAATTTTCTGTAAAACAGGAAAGGGCGGCAGATGATTTACTTGAACTTTTGGCCCAAAACGGAATAAAAATGCGCAAAACGTTGAGAAACGGTATATTTTTGCTCTACACTAAGGAAAGCTCGGCTATAGAGGATTTGCTTACTCTTATGGGTGCAGGTAAAGTAACCCTTGATATTATGGACACCAAAATAATGAAAAGCGTTAAAAATAATATCAATAGGGCAAGAAATTGCGACAGTGCAAATATCTCTAAAACGGTCGAGGCATCTATAAAGCAGAGAACTGCCATAGACTATCTGGAAAAGGCGGACAGGCTCTATAGCCTACCGCAAGAGCTTTTGGATGCGGCTCTGCTTAGAAAAAACAACCCCGAAGCTACTCTGAAGGAGCTGTGCCGCTTATCAGACACTCCTTTAACCGTTTCGGGACTAAATCACCGCTTATCAAGAATTATCGCTATTTATGAGGAAATGGCGAAATAAGTTCACCCATGTTTGACAAAAACTTATCAATAAATATCGATAAATTATGTTGTTATTTGCGGAAATAAGTGGTAAAATAACAAGGTAGTTTTTAAAATTGGGTGATTAAAATGATAAGAAAAACCAAAATTGTTTGTACCTTAGGTCCTGCCTGTTCGGACGAGGAAACCGTAACCAAAATGTGCCTTGCCGGCATGAATGTGGCAAGACTTAACTTTTCACATAATACTCATGAGGATCACGCAAACCGTATAGCTACCATAAAGGCGGTGCGTGAAAAGCTGGGACTGCCAATAGCAATTCTTCTTGATACAAAGGGTCCCGAATATAGAATTAAAACCTTTAAAAACGGTAAAATTACCCTTAAAGAGGGGGACGAGTTTACCTTTACTGCCGTCGAAACAGAGGGTGACGAAGCAAAGGTTTCGGTAACCTATAAAAACCTTGCTAAGGATTTGAATAAGGGGGACAAAATACTCCTTAATAACGGACTTTTAAGCTTTGAAGTAACCGATACTACCGAAACCGATGTTATTTGCCGTGTTATAGTAGGCGGTGAGCTTTCCGACCGTAAGAGCATGAGCTTTCCCAATAAAACACTAAAGCAGGTCTATTTAAGTGAACAGGATAAAAAAGATTTGCTTTTCGGAATAGAGCATGATGTCGATTTTATTGCTTGCTCATTTGTTTCCTGCCGTCAGGATTTAATTGACGTTAAGGAGTTTCTTAAAGCCAACGGCGGCGAGCATATGGATATTATCGCTAAAATAGAAAACCGTTCGGGTGTTGACAATATTGAGGAGATTTGTCAGGAATGTGACGGTATAATGATAGCCAGAGGAGATATGGGTGTTGAGGTGCCCTTTGAGGAGCTGCCCGCTATTCAGAAAAAGCTTATTACAAAGTGCCGCCTTTTAGGTAAGCGTGTTATCACCGCTACCGAAATGCTGGAGTCTATGATACACAATGCCCGTCCTACCAGAGCCGAGATTTCCGACGTTGCAAATGCTGTTTATGACGGTACAAGTGCTATAATGCTTTCGGGCGAAACTGCCGCAGGCAAATATCCCGTTTTAGCGGTTGAAACCATGCACAGAATAACCATAAACACCGAGCAGAATATCCACTATGCAAAGCGTTTTTTAAACCGTGAATTTAAGATTAAAAATACGGTGGATGCTATTTCCCACGCTACCTGCGGAATGGCTATAGATATTGATGCTAAGGCTATTGCCGTCTGCTCCCTTTCGGGTATGACGGCGAGAATGGTATCCCGCTTCCGTCCGCCTGTTAATATAGTCGGTCTTACTACCGAGCCTAAAACATGGCGCAAGCTTGCTCTCTCGTGGGGTGTGGTGCCCGTTATGTGTGAAAGCTATACTTCCACCGATGTGCTTTTCTACACCGCCGCCAACCGCACAAAGGAAACCCTTAACCTACAAAGCGGTGATAAAATCGTTATCACAGGTGGAGTGACCAACGGCAAATCAGGCAACACCGACCTTATTAAGGTTCATAAGATTTAATAAATTACAAAACACCCTGTATCCGAAATAGGTACAAGGTGTTTTGTGATTTTATTCTTCTGTTTCGTCATTCTGCGCTTTGGATTTCTGTATTTTCAGCTCGATTATTATTGATAACGCAAGTCCTACGCAAATAATCAGAAAAGCTACGGTTGCAACGGGAATAACTATTGATAGCAGGCTATTATTGTCCGTTTTTTCGGTGATAAATAGGTCAGAAGTGAAGCTCTCGAAAACGGGGTCTATATAATCGGTATCGTCTCCGCTGTAAAAGCTAAGAACGATATTCTGCCTGTGGGCAACGGTTATATATTGGGTAAGGATGTAATCGCCGCCGCTGTCACTTGACTTCATTTCAAGCTTTAAAAACTTCTGACCGCTTAAGCTTACAACATCGCCACGTATACCCTCGATCCCCGCTATATCGGGGGCAAGGCTAATTATTTTATCATCCGTAAGGTTCGAAAGGTTAACAACCCCGTTTGAAAAATCATTTTCACCTGTTGCTACACGTATCTGCTTTGAGTTATCCCCGTTTGCGGCTAAGTAAAAAATACTGTTGCTTTCGCAGTAGCTGTTAAGCTCGTCCACACTCATACCCAGTATTTCGGATAGCTTTTCGGGGTTTTCGGAGTAAACATAAAACTCCTTTGGTACGGAAAGCGATACAGTATCATCGGCACTAACCGTAATATTAATGCAAAAAACAATCAGGGAAAAAATTAAAATAAGCTTTTTAAACAATTAAATCAGTCCGTTCTGTTTTTTAGCGGCGGTAAGGGTGTTTTGCATAAGCATTGCTATTGTCATAGGTCCAACCCCACCGGGGACGGGGGTAATAGCTGAGGTTTTATCCTTAACAGCCTCGTAATCCACATCACCGCAAAGCTTGCCGTTTTCACGGTTCATACCAACGTCTATAACAACGGCACCTTCTTTTACCATATCAGGGGTAACAAAGCCGGCTTTTCCTACAGCGGCTACAAGAATATCGGCACTGCGGCATACCTCTTTAAGATTTTTCGTTCTCGAATGGCAGATAGTAACCGTGCCGTTTTTGTGGAGCAGTAACATTCCCATAGGCTTGCCTACAATATTAGACCTGCCTATAACAACGCAGGTTTTACCCTCAACCTCTATGTTCTCATATTTCAGCATTTCCATAATTCCGGCAGGGGTGCAGGGTACAAAATCGTAGTCACCAATCATAATTCTGCCTACATTGTGGGGATGGAAAGCATCAACATCCTTTTCGGGCAGTATCGAATTTATTATAAGCTTTTCGTCTAAATGACGGGGGAGGGGCAGTTGGCAAAGTATGCCGTTAATGCTTTTCTTAGCATTAAGCTCCTTTATAAGGCTTAAAAGCTCGGCTTCGGTGGTGCTTTCGGGCAGAGCGTATTCCTCTGATATAATTCCCAGCGCCTCGCAAGCCTTTTTCTTGTTGGCTACATACACCTTAGAGGCAGGGTCCTCGCCTACGATTATTACCGCAAGACCTACCGTAATACCTTGCTGATTAAGCTCGCCAACACCCTTTTTAACACGTTCCTTAACGGCCGCCGATATAGCCTTACCGTCTATAATTTTAGTCATTCTCATTTTCCTCCGCTTCTTCGGGTTCAATTTTTTCTTGTATTTCTTCGTCGTCAGGGTCGGCAAAAAGCTCTGAATACTCTGTGTCATTTGATGCTTTTGCACGCTTGCTTAAAACAATAAGAGCAGTAGTTGCGGCAATGCAAAGGGTAAAGGAAAGAAGTGACGATACTCTTATATTGCCTATCATTAAGCTGTCGGTTCTCAAAAGCTCTATAAAGCCTCTGCCAAAGCCATACCAAGCACAGTACATAAGTATTATCTGACCGCTGAATTTTCTATTTTTGCTTAAGGTATGAAGTATAATAAAGCCTGCAATACACCAAATGGATTCGTAAAGGAAGCAGGGGTGAACCAAGCCGTCTCCCACTACTGCTTGAGTGCGTACGCTTTCCATACCCCACCAGTCACTGCCTGTAAGGGTGCCAAAAGCCTCCTGATTTACAAAGTTTCCCCAACGTCCTATACCTTGACCGATAAGAAAGCCTAAAGCTGCCAAATCAAACATATCGAGTATTTTTATCTTTCTTAATTTGCACATCAAAGCGCCCGAAACAAAGGCACCTATAACTCCGCCGTAAATAGCAAGACCTGCAAAGCCTGACGAATTGCCGAAACCGAAAAAGTCGCCAAAGCTTTCTAACTTCTCACCGTCAAATATAACGTAATAGGTTCTCGCAGAAAGTATAGCTACAGGTACGGCTACAAGGATAACGTCAAGCATTCTGTCCACATTTATATTAAACCGCTTAGCGTTTGTGTAGCCGTAAATAAGCGCCAGTAAAAAGCCTAAAGCTATTATTATTCCGTACCAATAAACATCCCAGTGAAAAGAGCCTAAGGAAATTGTAAAGGCTATGGGCTTTAGTGTAAGCTCTATACCGAAAATTGTAACGTCAATTCCTGTCATTTCTTATTCCTCCACGGGATTTATTACAGACAATACTGTTTTATCATTATCCCAAAGGGCAAGTCGCTTGAAAACATCGTCGGCGGTAACCGATTTAAGGTATTTTATCTCGTCAAAAAGACCGCTGTCCGACATAGCGCAGTCAACAAACTGCATGGCAATGCTTTCGACATTGTCGAACATACGAATGGCGTTACCGTACATTCCGCACCTTACTGCCGAGAATAGCTTTTTATCAATACCCTCATGCTTTATGCGTTCTACCTCTTTCTTTATTTCCTCTGCTACACGCTTAGGGTCGGATGATTCACCCTCGAAAATAACGGCGGAATAACCGTTACCCGTAAAGTATTCGGAGGAAAACTCGTCGTTTATAAGTCCCTCGTCGACCAAACGCTTGTAAAGGGGAGAGGCTTCGCCTGCAACAGTTTCCATTAAAATAGCTGTACAGATGCGCTCTTTTACGCTTCTTTGTGTCTCTGCCGTTTCTTTATAGCCGAAACAGAAAAGCGGCTGAGCTACTGCTAAGGATTGTTCAACATAAGGCTTTAGTACGGTATCGGGCTCATTATCGTTAATACGTGTGATTTCTACAGGCTCTGTCTGCTTTACAGACTCTTCAACCTGCTTTAAAATACGCTCGGTGTCAACATTTCCTGCAATGCAAAGGAACATGTTTGATGGGTTGTAAAAGGTATTGTAGCACTTGTACAAAAGGTCGGCATCTATCTGAGCGATAGACTCAACCGTTCCTGCAATATCAATTCTAACAGGGTGATTTTTATACATACTCAAAAGCATATTGAACATTACCCGCCAAGCAGGACTGTCGTCATACATCCGTATCTCCTGACCGATAATGCCCTGCTCCTTTTTAACCGTCTGCTGGGTGAAGTAGGGGGACTGAACAAAGTCCAAAAGTATATCTAAATTATCGTAAAATCTGTCCGAACAGGAGAAAAGATAGCAGGTTTTGTCAAAGGAAGTAAAGGCATTGGCATATGCTCCCGTTTTTGCATATTTTGTAAAGGCGTCACCGTCCTCACTCTCAAAGAGCTTGTGCTCAAGGAAGTGAGCGATACCCTCGGGTACACGGGTTTCGTTTCCGTCTACCGAAAAGCAGGTGTCAATAGAGCCGTATTTTGTGCCGAAAATGGCATAAGCGGAATTATACTGCGGTTTTTCTAAAATGTATATTTTAAGTCCCGAGGAATGTACCGCTTTTACGTAGCTTTCGCCGATTTCGCTTTCAAAAATTTCTTTTTTCATTACTTTTCCTCCTTAGGCAGAAGCTTATAAACGGTATGGAGCTTTACGCCCTTTGCGGCGGCTGTAACCTCGTCACGGGTGATAGCTTTAATTCTTTCGGCAATCTCGATGGGGGAGTAGGTGCCGTTATTGTTTATTTTCATGGTGTACCACGTATCAATAGCTGCCTGACTGTCACCGTAGGAGCTTAAGGAATCGCA
>JAFUOL010000106.1 GCA_017481865.1 Clostridia bacterium
ACCGATTTTGTTTCTCTCTATTTTAAAAAGCCCTTTGTTTCGGTGCTCCCTAACGAGGCAGACGAGTCTACTATAGTAATAAAGCCAAAGCTTAAAGCCGAAAGTGTGGATGCTCCCGTTAAAAAGGGTGACGTTTTGGGTACTGCCGAGGTAATTTATGCCGAGCAGGTTATAGGTACTGTAGACCTTGTAGCAGGTGAGGACATAGCCTCCAGTGGAATACTGGTAGCCGTTAAGTATATTAAGAGCTTTTTCACATCTTCTTATATGAAAATATTTTACGTAATCGTAGCCTTAGCGGTTATTATATTTATAATAATGTGTATCCGCCTTAATATGGCGGCAATAAAAAAGCGTAGGGTTAAATATATACCTTATAAGGAAAAGGAGAAAAACCGTCATGACAGGTAAAAGAATTTTAAGTATAATACTTTGCTTAATGTCAGCATTTTGTTTATGCTGTTGTGGTAGCAAAGCTGAGGTATCCGAGGAAAAGGCTTACGGCACTTATAAGGCGGTAATAACGGTTGAAAATTACGGCGATATTGAATTAGAGCTTTACGGCGATACAGCACCTATAACCGTTAAAAACTTCGTCGACCTTGCGAATGACGGCTTTTATGACGGTCTGACATTTCATAGAATTATTGACGGCTTTATGATTCAGGGCGGCGACCCTAAGGCTGACGGTACAGGCGGCAGCGATAAGAATATTAAGGGCGAGTTTGAAAGCAACGGAGTGGAAAACGATATTTCCCATGTAAGGGGAGTTATTTCAATGGCACGCTCTAAGGATATGGACAGTGCCTCCTCCCAGTTCTTTATTGTTCAGGAGGACAGCACCTATTTAGACGGTGACTATGCCGCCTTCGGTAAGGTTACAAGCGGTATGGAAATTGTGGATAAAATCGCCGAGGAAACGGTGGTTTCAGGCTATAACGGCGAGGTCGATAAAGAAAACCAGCCTGTTATAACAAAAATTACTATAAAGGAATAAAATAAAACCTGCTGTGATGTAAAAATCATAGCAGGTTTTGGTTTTTAAATTTAATTTACTTTCCTGCACGGGGACAGTTGGGGTCCTGACATATTTTATATTCTTCCTGCTTGTGTGTTTCCAAACAACACATCATATACTCGCATTCATCACAGCAACATTGTATGCTTCCGTTGCCCATACAGTCAATGCCGTTATTTCCCGGTATTAACTCAATTCCCGTAATATCAATTATCATAATTTACACCTCACATATAGACCAATACATTATATAATGAATTAGTCTATATGTAAAGAGGTAAAATAGGATATTATCTCATTAAAATATGAGTTATGGAGAAATATCTTATGATTAAATTAAATGTTCTTAAATTATTGGAGAAAAATGGCAAAACAAAATACTGGTTATATAAGCAACTGGGAATGAGTTATCAGAATTTCAGTAAAATGATAAATAATGAAACAAAGTCAATACGTTATGAAAATATTGAAACCTTATGTTTGTTGTTGAATTGTACTCCTAATGAGTTATTTGATATAACAGAAGAATAGGTTATATATTGTTAAAATAATAACAAACTTTTGAGAAAAATAAAAAGAATTTTAAAAAACTTTGTTATCTTTTTAACAATCCTATTGACAAGCTGACTATTATATACTATAATAGTCTCAATCTTTTCTTTAAAAATATTTTGGAGGTTACTTTTATGGCAAGAGTATATAATTTCAGTGCGGGTCCCTCTATGCTTCCCGAGGAGGTTTTAAAAACTGCCGCAGCAGAAATGTTAGAGTACGGCGAGAGCGGACAGTCGGTAATGGAAATGTCCCACCGTTCAAAGGAATATCAGGCAATTTTTGATGAGGCAGAGGCAAATCTCAGAGAGATAATGAACATCCCCGATGATTATGCTGTCCTTTTCTTACAGGGCGGTGCGTCCACTCAGTTTGCAATGGTTCCAATGAATCTTATGACCAAAAACGGCAAGGCTGACTACATAATTACAGGTCAATGGGCTAACAAGGCTTATAAGGAGGCTGCACGCTACGGTGCTGCCCGTGAGGTTGCATCCTCCAAGGATAAGACTTTCAGCTATATCCCTAAGACCGCAAGAGCCGACTTCGACCCCGAGGCCGATTATGTACATATTTGTATGAACAACACCATTTACGGTACAAAGTATCATGAGCTGCCTGACACCGGTGATGTTCCGCTGGTAGCCGATATTTCAAGCTGTATTTTATCCGAGCCTGTTGACGTTACAAAGTTCGGTATGCTTTACGCAGGTGCTCAGAAAAACGTTGCCCCTGCCGGTGTTACAATCGTTATCATACGCAAGGATTTAATCGGTAACGCGATGGACATTACTCCCACCATGTTAAATTACGCAACACATTCCGAAAACGGCTCTATGTTCAACACTCCCCCCTGCTACGCTATTTACATTGCAGGTCTTACCTTTAAGTGGATTAAGAAAATGGGCGGACTTGAAAAGATGAAAGAAATCAACGAAAAGAAGGCTAAAATCCTTTATGATTTCCTTGATAGCTCCAAGCTTTTCAAGGGCACAGTTGTTCCCGAGGACCGCTCTTTAATGAATGTTCCCTTTGTTACAGGCAGTGACGAGCTTGACGCTAAGTTTGTAGCCGAGTCCAAAAAGGCAGGCTTTGTAAACCTTAAGGGTCACCGCTCTGTAGGCGGTATGCGTGCTTCTATCTACAATGCAATGCCCGTTGAAGGTGTAGAAAAGTTAGTTGAATTCATGAAAAAGTTTGAGGAGGAAAACGCATAATGTATAAGATTAAAACCTACAATAAAATTTCCAAAAGCGGTCTTGAGGTTTTCGACGACAAGTACACTATCGGTGACGAGGTCGAAAACGCTGACGGTGCGATAGTCCGTTCCGCCGCTTTACATGATGTTGAGTTTCCTGCCTCTTTAAAGGCAATCGCCCGTGCAGGTGCAGGTACAAACAATATCCCGATTGACCGTTGTAGTGAACAGGGCATAGTTGTTTTCAATACCCCCGGTGCTAACGCAAATGCGGTTAAGGAACTGGTTATCGCAGGTCTTTTAATTTCCTCCCGCCGTGTTATTTCGGGTATTGAATGGGCTAAGACCTTAAAGGGCGAGGGTGATGCTGTAGGCAAGCTTGTTGAAAAAGGCAAGGGCGCCTTTGCAGGTCCTGAAATCAAGTGCAAATCCTTGGGTGTTATAGGGCTGGGCGCTATCGGCGTTATGGTAGCAAATGCGGCTAATCACCTTGGTATGAAGGTTTACGGCTATGACCCCTATCTGTCGGTTAAATCCGCTTGGAACTTAAATCACAATGCGGTTTATATCAACGATATTAACGAGATTTTTGCTAAGTGCGATTACATTACTATCCATGTTCCGCTTACAGACTCTACTAAAAACCT
>JAFUOL010000107.1 GCA_017481865.1 Clostridia bacterium
AAAATTACGCACATCCTCACCTGCTACCTTAACACAACCGTCAAGCACATCGTAAAGTCTCGGGATAAGACCTATAATAGTAGACTTTCCTGCACCTGAGGTGCCGACTATTGCATACATTCTGCCGTTAGGCACATAAAAGCTTACACCTTTAAGCACAGGCTTTGCAGGCTCGTAGCAGAATTTAACGTTACAAAGCTCAACACTTGAATCGTCCATATCAGGCTTTACGGGGTTTTCGGGATTTTCTATTTCACACTTGCGGTCAAGGTACTCAAAAATTCTTGTAAAGAGTGCCAGCGAACGCACAAAGCTTACCTGCAAATCGAGCAGCTGTCTTACCGGCTGATAAAGGCGGTTTACAAGGGCAACTATTACGGTAATATCACCTACCGTAAGCTTTTCATCCACTCCGCCTATAATTAAAAATCCGCCTACAAAATAAATAAGCAGCGGTGCTATTTGAATAAACATACCCAGCATTACATGAAACCAACTGCCTGCACGCTGTTCTCTTATAGTGATTTTTGTGGTCTCGTCATTTATTTTTTCAAATTTTTTGTATTCGGTCTTTTCTTTAGTGAAAAGCTTTACAAGCATTGAACCGCTCACCGAAAGGGTCTCATTAACATGCTGATTTAATTCGTCCTGCTTTTCCTGCGCCTCGCTTACAAGCTCCCAACGCCTTTTACCGACAGAGCGTGTAGGCAGAATTAAAAGCGGCAGAACAAGAAGTCCTACTATTGCCAGTCGCCAGTCGGTATAGAAAAGGTAAAAAACCGATACACCAACAGTCAGCGTATTGCTGACAAGCGAGGTCAGCGTTCCCGAAATAACCGAGCTTACGCCGTTTATATCGCTGTTCATGCGAGTTATAATGTCACCCTGCTTTTCGTTGGTAAAAAAGGAGTGGGACATATGCTGCAGATGGTCGTACATCTCATTGCGCATATCGTATATTATTTTTTGGGATATCCACGAATTTATGTACTGCTCTAAAACGCTGATTATCTGCGAAGCCGAAAGCACAACAAAGGCTAATACAACAAGCCTTAAAAGCATTGCAATACTGCGGTTATCCGCAACAATAGCATCAACTATCTTACCTGTTATCACCGAAGGAAAAAGTCCCAAAACCGCCGATACGGCAAGCGCTAAAAACACCAATATAAAATGCCATTTATAAGGCTTTAAATACCTTACTATTCTTAACAGCAGCTCCTTTGTAACCTTAGGCTTATTACGTTTCTCTTCCTCGGTTAAAAAACCACGGGGTCCTCCCGCAGGTCCCATAGGTCCACGCATTCCCGCAGGCGGCGGATTCATAGGTCTCATACTATCACTCCCGAATATTTTCCATGATACATATTATTTTAACATATTTGCAAAAAAAAGGAAAGAATTTTAAGAAATTATGAATATTATAAAGAAATTTAATATTTTTCACAAAAGTTTTAAAGTTTTGCTTGACAAACTGTTAATTATGTATTATAATACAGACAGAAAGAGAAAGGAGGAGTTCAAAAAGATGAAAGAAGATACTCCGCCTGCACAGAACCAAAAATAAATCGAGAGTGGTGAGTCCAATGAAGTAATTAAACGAAAACCAAAAAATTAACGTTTGGTGAGTCCGATGAACAACTAACTTAATATAGTGTTATGTAAAAAGATTTTCCCATAACGGAAAATTTAATATAAAACCTAAACGGTGATTTATATGATTGTGAGAATACACAGAATTAAATAAATTATCAGGGTGAGTCCAATGTACTATTTTAAAAAAGGCTCAATTCAGCAATAAAACTTAGAATAAACGTGTGTATTAAGTAATTTCAGTTACGCAGTAGCGCAACAAAAGTAAATTCAAAAAAATATCATTTTACCCGCTTTAGCGGCGAAGTTAAAAAAATAATTGAGCAAAAGAAAGAATGAAAACTGAATAATGCATAATAAATCATAAACGGCTGTGATGTAGCTTAAATATCACAGCCGTTTGTTTTTTGTTTTGGTTCTGTTTCAAATGTTATAGCAATGCTTTAATTTTTATTTTTGCGGTGTTTGAGGAATATCGGAATATAAAATACGGCGATAAGCAAAATTGCTAAAACAAGAAGTATTCCAACATATACATACCAATGCCCTATTGTAGTAAGCGGTATATCAATAGGTGTCAAAAAGGTAAAGAAAAAATTCGGTACATAGTCTACGCTTATAAGCTCCTCATTAACATATGTAGCGGAAGCCAGTGCCGAATTTATATAAAGGGACACAAATGAAATTATACCTAAAATCATAAGGGTAGTAAAATAATTTTTCGGTTTTATATCCACCTGCTTTGACATTGGAATATAAAGTCCTAAAATTACAAGCATGGTATGGTAAAGGAAAAACTGGTACGCAAGGGGTTTAATAAAAGCCTCCTGCGGCAGCAAACTTGCTGTAAAGATAGACGGCAGCAGTAATGCAAAAAATGCCCCCAAAGTGCAGGTAGGATACATAAAGCTTAGGAGAATCTGGCGCATCCTGTCGTTTTTAGTAAACCTGACATAAAAAATAATAAGTATCTGTAGTGAACACAAATGCAACGGCATATGCTGCATTTCTATATAGGGGAAAAACATAGTCCCGTCGCTCGACGGAACTATTTTAATTACGCTTAGGGTCTTTATAAGCTCTGACAAAACGCATATTACACATGCCACGCTTAAAACCGATTTCAGCTTAGGTTTACATTTATTAAGAAAAAATAAGCCCATGCATATAAGAAAAAGGGATAGTATTCCCCATATTAAATGGTATGTGGTAAACATTTTATCACCCGTTTGAATAATCTTTTAGTTTTCCGCAGTAAACCGTTCTGGCATAAGGCATATTAAGGAAATTCATAGGGTGGACAATGCCTAAAAGCTGTTTTGAACCTTTAATATGGTGCTTTAAAAGCACCTCACGGACAAATTCCGAGCAGTAATAGCGGTTCTGCCTTTTAAAGCAAATATTAAATGCCGCAAGGCACAGTCCCAAATAATTGTAACCGTAATCCGACCGAGTTGTAAGCATATTATCTAAAAAGCTACTTATAGCCTCATACTTTTTAGGGCTTACATCAACCTCCAGCACCGTAACCTTTGTCTTAGCGAAGCGCTTGAAAGTACCGAAATGGGCCGATTCGGTCACAAAACCGCCCCAAAAAGGATTATAAGGGTTACGTCTGCCAAAAGAATACATGACACTTAAATCATCCGCAAGACTGATTGAGGCATGGTTATATTCCGCCCCTGTAATAAGCTTTAAAATTCGAGACAGAACAGTCCCCGTTTGGCTTATTACTATGTATACCTGTTTTAGCTCGTTAGCTTTGGTCATCCCTTTCCCTCCCTTTTTATACAATTATATCTTATTTCGGCAAAATTTTCAACTAATACCAACTATTAAATTATTTTTTTATTTAAGACATAATTCTCGCATTTTTTTAAAGCTGTTACAATATAATTAAAAAGGATAGCAATTCCAAAAGCAAAGAAAATACGTGAGATACGTGTTAAAAGAAAGGTGAGAAAATAATGAACGGTTTTTATCCAGAAGGATGGAACGTCGGAAACAAAAAATACTGCTACACTCTATCGCAGCTTAGCGAGGCGAAAAACCTTAAAACAGTACTGGAGTCGCCTGTTACCATGTGTGATGCTGCCCATAATCTTGTAGTAGATTTAGGATGTATTAAGGGAGTTATTCCTCGGGCTGAGGGCGCCATCGGCATATCCGACGGCACCACCCGTGACATAGCCCTTATCTCCCGTGTAGGAAAGCCGGTATGCTTTATAATCGACAACATCGAAACCGACAAAAACGGTAACCCCTTTGCCCTGCTCTCACGCAAAAAGGCACAGGAGCTATGCCGCAACAGTATTATGAATTCAAGCCACAGCGGTGACATTGTGGAGGCTAAGATAACACATCTCGAATCCTTTGGTGCTTTCTGTGACATAGGCTGCGGAAATATTGCCCTTTTGCCTATTGATTCTATTTCTGTTTCCCGTATTTCCCACCCAAAAGACAGGTTTTATGTTGGTGAAAACATACGTGCGGTAATAAAAAGCATTGCCGACGACGGTAAAATAACCCTTTCCCACAAGGAGCTTTTAGGCACTTGGGAGGAAAACGCAGGAATGTTTACCGCAGGGCAGACCGTTACGGGAGTTATCAGAAGTGTGGAAAACTACGGCATTTTTGTAGAAATAACACCCAATCTTGCCGGTCTTGCCGAGCCGAGACAAAACGTAGCCGCAGGTCAGCAGGCAAGCGTTTATATAAAGAGTATAATCCCTGAAAAAATGAAAATTAAACTTATTATTATTGACAGCTTTGGGAGCGGTTATTCACCCGAAATAAAATATTTTTACAAGGGCGACAGCATTACCGAATGGGACTATTCCCCTTCAGACTGTTCAAAGCATATTTTCACCAAATTTTGCGGCTGATTTTTAGACCGGTCCGACTCTCGTCAGCCTGATTGCTGCCGCTTTTGTATAGCGAGAATTTATACCGCCGCAAGTGCTGACATTTATAATTTTAAAATCATATAATAAAATTTGCCAAAAGCAGAAAAGCTTCCGATGGGACTTTTCTGCTTTTTTCTGTGCATAATAAAATAAAAGGAGGCGAAATAATGAAAAGATATATTATCACCGTTTTGTCGGTACTGAGTATGTTATTTATCTTTGCAGGCTGCGGTTCAAAAACAGCAAACGATGTAGGAAGCAATATACAGTCAACTGTTGACTCCGCTGAGGACAAGGTTGAAAGTGGAATGAACGACATGCAAAATGGTAATGATAATAACAGTGCCAATACAAATACAAATCAAATAACAAAAGACGAGGCTAAGGCTATCGCTTTCAAGCATGCCAACGTGAACGAGGCGGATGTGTATGACCTTGACGTAGACCTTGAAAAGGATAACGGTACTTCAAAGTACGACATCAGCTTTGAAACCAAATCAGCCGAATACGATTACGATATTCACGCTGAAACAGGCGAAATACTTTCCTCATCTAAAGATGATAAAGTACAAAATAACGGAGGCTAAGCCTCTGTAAAAACGGGAACGCAGTAGTTTTTGACTGCGTTCCCGTTTCGATATTATTATATGTATTAAAAAACCTCTCCAACTCCGTCGGAGAGGCTTATATATTAAAGGGGTTTATATCGGTAATTTATAGATAGCCGGTACCGTCTACCGCCGACAGTCGGGAACCCTAAAAACAACCCCTACGGCATACTATGCCAAAAGGGAGTTTTTGGTTAATATTATTCTACCGGATGCTTTCTTACAAAGAGGACTCCCAGTGTATTTGCGCCGCAATGGGAGGATACGGTACAGCCTGCACGAGTAAGGAAAACCTCCTTAAAAGGAGCTAACTCCTTAACAAGGTCTACCACACTTTGAACAATTTCCGTATCACAACCCGCATGGGTTACAAATATGCGGTCAAGGTCGATATCCGAACCGTCGCCTATACGCTCTTTGGTATAGGTCATAAGCACTTCGGCAAATTTTCCGCGGTACTTTTTACCTACACCCATAGCTCCGTTTTTAACCTCAATACAAGGCTTTAATTTAAGCAGATTTGCACCCAGCATTGCAAGTGCCGAACAGCGACCACCCTTATGCAGGTATTCGAGACTGTCAATAACAAAGGATGCGTCTACACAGGGCTTCATTTTCTCGATTTTTTCAACTATTTCCTTAGCCTCTATTCCCTTCATCGCCATTTCTGCGGCATTTATTACAAGAAGTCCCGAGCCTGTAGAAAGGTTGGCACAGTCTATAACATAAACATTTTCGAATTCCTCTGCTGCAAGGCAGGCATTGCTGTAGGTAGAGGACATAGAAGAGCTTATCGTAAAATGAATGACGGTCTTACCGTCGTCAACAAAGGGCTTAAAAAAGTCAATACACTCCCCTACGTTTGCGGCAGTCGTTTTAGGCAGCTCACCTGTTTTTGCGTGGTGAGCATAAATATCGTCGGGTACAATGTCAACTCCATCCTTGAATGTCTTGTCCCCCAAGGTTACGCCTAAAGGCAGAATACTTATATTGTAGCGTTCACGAAGCTCAGGGCTTAAATCACAGGTACTGTCACCGGTAATAACTATATTATTCAAAATAAATACCTCCGTAATTTTTACTTTCTTAAATTCGTTCTATTACAGTATAACATTATAGCTTAAAAATAGCAACAAATTTAAGGCTTATAATGTAAAAAAATTGTAACAATTTGTAATGTGTTTTTTACTTGGGTTGTGCTATAATATTTCTTATAGCATGAGGTGAACTACCATGAAATTTTTTAAATCTCCCGTCAATTTAACCTTTATAGCGGTAATTCTGCTGCTTGTTGCAGGTTTGATATTCTCAGTAGCGGTTATTACCGAAAAAAACAGTGATATTAAGGAGCTTCAAACCGAGGTTACAAGCAATAATTCCGAAATCCAATCCGCCAACGAGCGTATAACCGAAATAGAGGCGCAGTTAGGCTCTATTACCGAGGAAAACAACAAGGTAAAATCAGAGCTTGAGAAGGCTCAACAGGAAAAGGATAAGCTGACACAGGAAAACAGCACCCTTAAAAAGTCCATAGAGCAAATGAGCGCCGCCAAACAGCAAAAGGCACAGACCGCTGTGGCGCAGTCGGCCGCAAAAGGCGAAAGAATATGCTACCTTACCTTTGACGACGGACCTTCAGAAAATACTCTGAAAATACTCGAAATACTTAAAAAATACAATGCCAAAGCTACATTTTTCGTAATCGACACTAATAAAATAGACTACGTAAAACAGATTTATTCCGAGGGGCATACGGTGGGTCTGCACTCCGCCTCACATAGATATGATGAAATTTACACAAGCTTTGACGCTTACTTTGCCGATTTAGCGGCAATTTCAGACAAGGTTAAAAATCTTATCGGTGTGAAATCAAAAATAATCCGTTTCCCGGGCGGCAGCAGTAACAGTAAATGCAACTTTATGCCCGAGCTCGTAAAGCAGGTGGCGGAAAAGGGCTATTTTTATTTTGACTGGAATGTGGATTCCTGTGATGCTTCGGGAAATAACGTTAGCTATACAAAAATTAAAAACAGTGTTCTTTCCTCAGCCGTTACAAAGAACTCTATCTGCGTTTTGATGCACGATACTGATGCTAAGAGTACAACCGTAACCGCTCTGCCCGAAATTATCGAGGGTCTGCAAGCACAGGGCTATGTTTTCAAGGCTCTTACTGCTGACAGCTACGGATATCATCATAATATAGATTAAATGTTGAAATTTGCGGTTTATTATGGTAGAATAAAAAGAAATTCAAATTAAATGAGGTATAAAGCATGAAAACAGTAGTATCGGTAATAGGAAAGGACTCTGTTGGTATTATTTCCAAGGTAAGCGCAGTATGCTCGGAATGTAATGCCAATATTGTGGATATAACCCAGTCGGTTTTGCAGGATATGTTCGTTATGGTAATGCTTACAGAGATTTCCGACCTTAAATGCTCCTTCTCCGATTTTTCAGAAAAAATGAAAAAATTAGGCGAAGCAAACGGACTTGATATCCGTGTTATGCACGAGGATATTTTTAATTCCATGCACAGAATTTAAGGAGCCTTAGAATGATAAACATTAACGATATAATGGAAACCATAAATATGATTTCCGAGGAAAATCTTGACATACGTACAGTCACAATGGGTATTTCACTTCTCGACTGTGCCGATTCTGACCCCAATAAGGCTTGCGAAAAGATTTACAACAAAATCACACGCATGGCAGGCAACCTTGTCAAAGTCGGCGAGGATATTGAAAAGGAATACGGTATCCCGATTATAAACAAGCGTATTTCGGTTACCCCTATTGCTATGCTGGTGGCAGCCTCCGGCGGTGACCCTGTGCTTTACGCAAAGGCACTGCAAAAAGCGGCTGATGCTACGGGCGTAAACTTTATCGGCGGTTATTCCGCTTTGGTACATAAGGGCTTTTCGGCAGGTGACGAAGCCCTCATCCGCTCTATTCCCGAAGCTTTATCGGTTACAAGCAACATCTGCTCATCAGTAAATATAGGCTCTACAAAATCGGGTATAAATATGGACGCTGTAAAGCTTATGGGTAAAATTGTGCGAGAAACCGCAGAAATTACCTCCGACCGTGACTGTATAGGCTGTGCAAAGTTAGTTGTTTTCTGCAACGCTGTTGAGGATAATCCCTTTATGGCAGGCGCTTTCCACGGCATCGGCGAGCCTGACTGTGTAATACACGTAGGTGTTTCGGGTCCCGGTGTTGTTCAGGCGGCACTTAAAAAGTGCCCTGATGGAGATTTGGGTCAGCTTGCCGAAATCATAAAGCGCACCGCATTTAAAATAACACGTATGGGTCAATTGGTTGGAACAGAGGCTTCCCGCCGTTTGGGTATACCCTTTGGTATTGTAGATTTATCCTTAGCTCCCACCCCTGCTATAGGCGACTCGGTAGCTCATATACTCGAGGAAATGGGACTTGAAACCTGCGGAACACACGGCACCACCGCCGCCCTTGCAATGCTTAACGACGCTGTTAAAAAGGGTGGAGTTATGGCATCCTCCTCTGTAGGCGGACTTTCAGGCGCATTTATCCCCGTATCCGAGGATGCAGGCATGATAGCCGCCGCCCGTTCAGGCGACCTTTCCCTTTCAAAGCTCGAAGCCATGACCGCTGTTTGCTCTGTAGGTCTTGATATGATAGCAATTCCGGGTGAAACCCCTGCCGAGGTAATATCTGCTATAATTGCAGACGAGGCAGCTATAGGCATGGTAAACACCAAAACCACAGCGGTACGTGTTATTCCGGCAATAGGTAAAAAAGCAGGTGAAACTTTGGAGTTCGGCGGACTTTTAGGTTCAGGTCCTATAATGGAAGTAAACCTTACAAAGAGTCCTAAGAAGTTTATCGACCGTGCCGGCAGAATCCCCGCTCCCATGCAGAGCCTTAAAAACTGATATGAAAAATAATATTGTACTTATAGGCATGCCCTCTGCCGGAAAGAGCACACTGGGGGTAATTCTTGCAAAAAGCTTAGGAAAGCAGTTTGTAGATACCGACCTGCTTATACAAAAGCATACAGGCGAGACCCTGCAAGAAACCATAAACCGTGACGGAATTAAGGCATTTTTGGAAATTGAGGAGACGGTAGTAGCCTCAGCGGAATGTGATAATTCCGTAGTAGCAACGGGCGGAAGCGTAGTTTTCTCCGAAAAGGCTATGGATAAGCTTAAAGAAAACGGAACGGTAGTGTATTTGGATGTACCCCTTAGCGATATTAAAAGGCGGCTTAATAACATAACCACCCGAGGAATCGCCATGAATCCAAACGAGACAATAGAAACGGTTTACGAGCAGAGACTTCCCCTTTACAGAAAGTATGCCGATATAACCGTTCCCGCCGCCGATACCGACTTTGAACAAACGGTGGAAAAAATAATAAAATCACTTTTTTAAAGCTACTATGTAGGGCGAACCTGCGTGTTCGCCCGATTTTTTTAAATTCCGGAAATTTTAATTGATTTATTAAAAATATAGTAGTATAATTTAAATATATTCGGGCTCGTAGCTCAGCTGGGAGAGCGTTCGGTTCGCATCCGAGAGGTCGAGGGTTCAAGCCCCTTCGGGTCCACCAGTCGAGGGGCTTGACACCCAATCCGTCTTAAAGTCTTATGCTAATCTCAAATTAGAAGCTCGACCGAAAGGTTCGGATTTGAGTGTTAAAGCTCCACAAGAAAAACTCCAAGTCAAAAACTTGGAGTTTTTCAGTTATATTGCCTTCGGCAGTTTTAAGGCGAATATCATATTACTAAATTAGCACCTACAATTCAACTCATTTTCAATAAGCAACAGGCGGTTATACTTTGCTACACGGTCGGTGCGGCAGGGTGCGCCTGTTTTTATTTGCCCTGCGTTAACAGCTACCGCCAAATCAGCTATTGTGGTATCCTCACTCTCTCCCGAGCGGTGGGAAATTACCGTTTTGTAGCCGTTTTTTTGTGCTAATTCGATGACATCAAGAGTCTCTGTCAGAGTTCCTATTTGGTTAGGCTTAATAAGAATGGCATTGCCTGCGCCCTCGGCTATACCTTTAGCAAGTCTTGCGGTATTTGTAACGAACAAATCATCCCCTACAAGCTGTACCCTGTCTCCAAGACGTCCTGTAATGGCATTCCAAGCGGTCCAGTCCTCCTCAGCGACACCGTCCTCAATAGAGATTATCGGGTATTTTTTGATAAGATTTTCGTAATAGTCTATAAGTCCGTCGGCGGTCATTTTCTGATTTCTTTTAGGCATCAGGTACTCACCCGATTTGTACCATTCGCTGGAGGCAACGTCAAGGGCGATTTTAATATCGTCGGTAGTATAGCCTGATTTGTTTATTGCCTCAACTATAAGCTCTATAGCTTCCTCGTCGCTTTCAAGGTCGGGAGCAAAGCCGCCCTCGTCGCCCACACCTGTAGCCTTTCCCCTTTCCTTCAAAATGCTACCTAAGGTGTGGTAAATTTCACTGCAATAACGAAGTCCCTCGCTAAAGCTTTCGGCACCCACGGGCATTATCATAAACTCCTGAATGTCGATATTATTAGCCGCATGTGCGCCTCCGTTTAGAATATTCATCATAGGCTTTGGCAGAGTTACACCGTTTATTCCACCTAAATACCTGTATAGGGGGAGCTTTAAAGAGCTTGCATTAGCCTTTGCAAAGGCTAAGGATACTGCAAGAATTGCGTTGGCGCCAAGCCTTGATTTATTTTCGGTACCGTCGAGGGATATTAAAAATTCGTCAAGACTTCGCTGTGTAAAACAGCCCTTTGCCGTAAGCTCTCGGCATATTTCGCCGTTTATGCCCTCTACGGCGGTTTTAACACCCTTGCCTGAATAACGGGCACTGTCCCCGTCCCTTTTTTCGTGAGCCTCGAATTCTCCCGTAGATGCGCCTGACGGCGATATTGCAAAACCGCAACTGCCGTCGCACAAGGTAACCCTTGCCCCGACTGTAGGATTGCTTCTCGAATCCATTAGCTCAAAGCCTTCAACTTTAATTATTTTATTTTCTTTCATATGAAAAAAACCTCCTACAGTTATCATTGCCTTGTTTTCGGCTAATACACAATAACAGCAGAAGGTTTTCGTAAATTTAACCTATATAAATTAAAACTCTTTTAAAATGAACTAAATCCAATATATTGATTTTTCCATCCTTATTAATATCGCATGCCTTAACAGATGTATCCTCAGGTGTTTCGGTCTCTACTAAAAACTGTCTGCACCGTGAAACATCCATGGCATCTATTTTTTTGTCACCGTTTATATCTCCGAGACCCGCATCAACAAGTGGCATCTTTTCGTCGTATCCGCAAAAAGCACCATTGTTGTTAAAATAATAAATATTGTTACCCATTAAATGAAATTCACTAAATGAATTTTGCCAGAAATAACTGTCATAGGTAGTGTCAGTCGGGGATGTGTTGTAATCCACAATTTCAGAATCGTCGTCATTTTTGGCAACATGATCGGTACCTTTTAAAGCATCGCTTGAAAGCAAGAAATTTTTATGGGAAACATAACCTGCCGGTTTTTGTGTTGGATTTTCATAAACCGGATCATCCCAAGTAACATCCACATGATAAGGCTTACCGTCTATGTATACAATATTCCAAGCGTGATTTAAGGCATCAGAGCTACAAAGAATACTATCTATCCCTACCTTTTCAAGCAGATAATCGTATGCCTCGGCATAGCCCTGACAAACTGCCAAGCCCTCCACCAAAGCACCGTAGGCGGTATATACTTTGTAGGATAAAGTTCCGTTTTTCAAATTTTCGTAATCATATTCGCATTTAATAGCCAGACGGTCGTGCAAAAGCAGAGCCTTTTGAACATCAGTCAAATTACCACCCTTTAAATCCTTGACCATATCATTAGCGGATTTTTCAAAATCGGCATACATAGTCTGATATTCCTCGGCGGTGCAATTGTACTCTAAATTGATGTAAACCAATAAATCCGTACAACCGTTGAAAGACATTTTATTTCCCACATGAAAGGCCTCAGGCATTTCTTTCCAGATAAAATCACCTAACATATCGCAATTTTCCTGCGTGGGCAAGAAACCGAATTTTGAAATATCTATCTGTGCCTGACAATTATATAACCCCTCGAATATACACTCACGCAATTCCTGACTTCCGATTGATAAATAAGACAAATACTGCGTTTCCTGAGCCGAACAGCTCTCTGAAAAGGCATAATTATGGGTCTCGATTTCGTATATTAGCCTTATTCCCTCATCCTCAGCTGAGACATTCATAACAAAAGTGACCGCTATTAAACACAAGGCAATTATAACCGAAAACAGCTTTTTTATCCGCATTATTCTATACACCCCTTAAAATAACCTTAACAACATTATACTATTTCAAATATTAAAAGTAAACCCAAATATTTTTGTTTATTCCGCAAATTTACTATTTAAATTATCGAAGTTATGTGGTATAATGCATTATGTATAATTATGTTAAATTAGAAATTAAGGACGTAGCTTAATAATGGAAAATAAAAACAGAGACAGCCAATCTAATATAATCTGCGGCAGAAACCCCGTACTTGAAGCGGTGCGCTCGGGCAGAGAGATAGACCGTCTGCTGGTGGCTCACGGTGTAAGCGGCGGATCGGTTACCGCCATTATTGCCAAATGCAACCAGAGAGGGATTTTAATAAAAGAGGTAAGCCCCCAAAAGCTTGATTACTACTGCGCAGGCGCCAATCACCAAGGTGTGGCGGTTATGTTTGCCAGTCAGGAATACTCTACACCCGAGGAGATTTTAGCCGTAGCAAAAGAACGTGGTGAACAGCCCTTTATAATTGTCTGTGACGAAATAGAGGACCCCCACAACTTAGGCGCTATAATAAGAACTGCCGAGGCTTGCGGTGTACACGGAATAATCATCCCTAAGCGCAGAAGTGCCTCCCTTAACGCTACCGTTGCAAAATCTGCCAGCGGAGCGCTCGAATACATGAAGGTAGCAAGGGTTACGAACATACCAAACACCATTGATTTTCTTAAAAGTCAGGGTGTGTGGGTCTTTGGTGCCGATATGGACGGTGAGGATTATGCATCGGTAGATTTTGATATGCCCTGTGCATTGGTAATCGGTAACGAGGGCAAGGGTATAGGCACCCTCACCGCAAAAAAATGCGACCGTATAGTAAGCCTTCCTATGTGCGGAAAAATAAATTCACTTAATGCCTCTGTTGCCGCAGGTGTACTTATGTACGAGGCTCTGCGCAAAAGGAGGAAGCTATGAAAAAGTTTTCAAAAGAAAAGCATGACGACCTTTTCACTATAATTGACGATATTCCCGAAACCTCCTCCCATATAACTGCTCCCCATACCCTTACTCCCGAGGAGGTTTTAGGCACGGAAGACAGCTCCAACGGTCTTTACAATAGCCATAATGCATTAGAGGCTCTGAAAAAGCGAATGTCAACTTCGTCAGCCTTTATAAAAAGTGAAACCGTTATTCCGAATAAGACTACGGTTGAGACTGAAAAAAGCCAAGAGCCTGCTAAAAAATCACTTCTTGATAAGTGCCAGCCCTACCTTATTGAGGATGACGGTACTAAGGCAAGCCCTGACAGTCAACCTCTTTACAAGCTGCAAAGCGTTGCCGAAATACTGAAATCCGACAGCGAGAAGGTACTGCAAAGTCTTTCGGAAAAATACGATATTTCCTTTGACGATTTAGGCTACACCACCGAAAAAACGGTAGAAAAGCAAGAAATGGCGGCTCCCGAAATTAAAGAGCCTGCCCCACCGCCGAAAACCGAATCCCCTAAAAAGGAGCCTGTGACGTCTTTTGAGGATAAACTGGTAATTTCGGATATTGACACTCCGTTAAGTCATGTCGAAAAACCGAAAAACGATAGGATTTTTAACACCGCCACTATCACCTTTACCCCGATAAGCGACAGCGGTGCTGACAAAAAAATAAGCATAAGCACCAGCACGAGACCCTTAGACCTTACAGGCGAGCTTGCAAATATCCCCGACTCTACAGACGAGGATATCGGTGACGAGGTTATACTTCAAAAAAACGATTTTGAGGAATATGTACCCGAGGATGAATTAAATGACGAAAAGGATGCAGGCAGGCTCACGAGAAAATTCTCTGTAAAAAAGCGGAATTTCTTTATATCGTCTGTAGTTTCGGTATTTATAACCTTACTTCTCTGTGTTAATCTTTTACCCTTTATGCAGAGTGTAATATTAGCTCATACAGAAGTGTCCATGATAGTTTGCACCTGCCTTACGGCTATAACGGTACTCTTTAATATCGACTGCTTTAAGGCACTGGGCAAAATATTTTCGCAGGACTCCTCTCCCGATATTTCGGCGGGATTTTCGGTGCTTACCGTATTACTTTACGGAATTTTCGGCATATTAAATAATGAAAATACCGTTTACATGCTGTTGACTTTAAGCGGAATATTAGCTTTTCGTTCGGTTTCAAACTTCTTTAAAGCGTCTTATATGCTCACAAATCTTAAAATAGCCGCCTCCCCTGCACCAAAAAATACCTTAAAGCTTATAAACGATAGTGCAATAACCTATACCATGGCGGAAAATTCCGTGGAGGGGGACGCTCTTGTAGCCGATACCCAGAGTGCCGGCGGTATTTCGGATTTTATGAAATACTCCACCCACGGAGCGTTTATTGACGGCAAGCTACCCTTTATAACAGCGGCATCCCTTATACTGTCTGTTGTTACGGGTATTGCCTGTGCCGTTTATTTTGACGGTATTTCCTACGGCTTTTATGCCGCCGCAGTAATTCAATGCCTTACCGCCCTGCCAACAGCTTTTCTTATTGACGTTCTGCCTCTTTATAGAGCATCAAAAAGTCTATCAAGCTCCGGAGCTATGATACTTGGTAAAACAGGTGCTGAAAGAGCCGAAATGGCAAATGCGGCGGTAATTAGTGCCGATAAGCTGTTCCCAGCGGGAAGTGTAACCTTGCACCAAATGCAGGCGCTGTCTGCCAACAATCTTGAGGATACCATAGTACGTGCCGCATCTTTAACGGAGTGCTTGGGAAGTACATTGGCACCTATATTTAAAACCATTGCAGGTACGGGAAATATTACGGCGCTTCCCGATTCGGATACCGTTAAGTACGAGGACCGTATGGGTATTTCGGGTTGGGTGGATAACCGCCTTTTATTCATAGGCAACAGAACATTGCTTGAAACCCACGGTATACCCGTACCAAGCTTAGAGCTTGACCGCAAGATACTCCGTCAAGGCTTTTTCCCCGTATATGTGGCAACACAGAACAGAGCCTGTGCACTTATCGTGATTCAGTATAACGTAAAGCCTGAAATTGCAAAGGAATTACGAAAGCTTACCGATTCAGGTGTAAATCTGCTGATAAGCAGTTGTGACCCCAACCTTACTGAGGAAATGATATGCGATTATTTCGGTCTTTACAACGATTCTGTTAAGGTAATGTCCGCCGCAGGCAGACACTTGCACCGCAATATGACCGCTGCCTCTAAAACCGTTTCGGCTCCTGCGGTATGCGGTAAGGGAAGTGTTGGAATAGCTTCTGTTTTAAACTGTGCTTCGAGAATAAAGCAATCCAATTTACTGCTTACTGTAGCCTACATTATTGCGGCAATACTTGGAACCGTTATATTCGCCTACAGCTCCTTTGGCGGCTCGGGCACCCTTTTGGGCGGCGGTACGGTTTTACTGTATGCCCTTATTACCACCGTTATTTCATTTTTACTATACCTAATTAAACGACCTTAGGAGGAATAGTTATGTCAGATAAAAAGAAATTTTACATTACAACCGCTATTGCTTATACCTCACGTAAGCCCCATATAGGAAATGCTTACGATATTGTCCTTGCAGATATGATTGCCCGTTATAAAAAGATGATGGGCTTTGATGTGTTTTTAATGACAGGTTCTGACGAGCACGGACAGAAAATTGAGGAATACGCTAAAGCGGCAGGAATTTCGCCTAAGGAGTATGTTGATAATGTATCGGGCGAAATTAAAGGTGTGTGGGACAGCCTCAATACAAGCTACGATAAGTTTATAAGAACTACCGACGAAGACCATGAAAAAGTAGTAGCTAAGATTTTCAAAAAGCTTTACGAGCAGGGCGATATTTATAAAAGCACCTATGAGGGTAAATACTGTGTACCCTGCGAGTCCTTCTTTACCTCTTCACAGCTTGTGGACGGCAAATGCCCCGACTGCGGACGTGAGGTAATAGACTCCAAGGAGGAGGCTTATTTCCTGAGACTTAGTAAATATCAGGATAAGCTTATGGAGTACTATGAGCAAAACCCTGACTTCATTAAGCCTGAGTCCCGTAAAAACGAGATGATAAACAACTTCTTAAAGCCGGGACTTTCCGACCTTTGCGTTTCCCGTTCCTCCTTTAAATGGGGTGTTCCCGTTCCGTTCGACGAGGGTCACGTAATTTATGTTTGGATAGATGCACTTTCAAACTACATTACAGGTATCGGCTACGACCCTGACGGCAGCAGTGAGCAGTACAACAAGCTCTGGCCTGCCGATTTACACGTTATAGGTAAGGACATTGTCCGTTTCCACACCATTTACTGGCCCATTATCCTTATGGCTTTGGGACTTCCGCTTCCTAAGCAGGTTTTAGGTCATCCGTGGGTTCTTGTAGGCGAGGACAAAATGAGCAAATCAAAGGGCAACGTAATTTATGCTGACGATTTAGCTAAACGTTTCGGAATTGATGCTGTGCGTTACTACCTCCTTTCCGAGATACCCTTCACTCAGGACGGTACAATAACATACGAAAGCTTTATTACCAAGTTTAACGCAGACCTTGCAAATACTTTAGGCAACCTTGTAAACCGCTCTATTGCTATGACCAATAAATACTTTGGCGGAACTGTTAAAGCGGGAGAAATTACTGAGGATTGTGATAAAGATTTAATTGCTACAGCCGAGGAAACCATAAAGAACTACTACGCTAAAATGGACTCCTACCACAATGCAGATGCGTGTGAAACAGTTATGAACCTTGCAAAGCGCTGTAATAAGTATATTGACGAAACCACTCCTTGGGCGCTGGCTAAGGACGAGGCTAACAAGCCGAGGCTTGAAGCCGTGCTTTATAATCTTTTAGAATGTATCCGTCTTTTAGGAATTATGCTCTCTCCCATTATCCCTGACAGCTGTAACAGTATAAAGACTCAGCTTAACTGCAATAATACAGAGCTAAAATTCGGTGCAGTTGGCGAGTATTCGGTAGGTGAGGCTACTCCTTTGTTCGCAAGACTTGACATGGCTAAGGTGTTAGAGGAAATCGCCGCCGAAAAGGATGCTGAAAAAAAGGCAGAGACACCCGAAAATGTAGCCACATTAGCCGAAATTTCTATTGAGGATTTTGCTAAAATAGAGCTCAAAGCGGCAAAAATAACGGCTTGCGAGCCTGTACCTAAGGCTAAAAAGCTTTTAAAGTTAACACTTGATGACGGCAGCGGCAAGGAGCGCACCGTAGCCTCGGGAATTGCAAAATGGTATAAGCCCGAGGACTTAATAGGTCATACCGTAATTGTAGTTGCCAACCTTAAGCCCGCAAAGCTTTGCGGAGTAGAATCGCAGGGTATGATTTTGGCGGCAGACTGTGCTGACGACGATGTTAAGGTAGTATTTATCGACGGTGTACCTGCAGGCAGTAAGATAAGATGATAGAATATTTAAACTCTTATCCACTTAAAGAGCCTTTGATTTTTGACAGTCACGCTCATTATTATGATGAGAAGTTTGACGGAGTGCGTGATGAGTTACTGTCTGCACTGCCTAAAAGCGGTGTGGCAGGAATTATAAACTGCGGCTGTGATATTAAGTCGAGTAAACAGTCCCTACAGCTTGCCGAAAAATACGGTTATCTCTATGCGGCGGTAGGCTATCACCCCGAAAATTTGGAGGGTGAAATAGACCTTGACGAAATAGAAAGACTGGCAAAGCACGGGAAATGTGTAGCCATAGGTGAAATAGGGCTTGACTATTACTGGAGGCAGGATAACAAGGAGCTTCAAAAGCAGATTTTTGAAAATCAGCTTATATTGGCTAATAAATTAGGCCTTCCCGTAATAGTGCACGACAGAGATGCTCATTCCGACACCTTAGAGTTAATTTTAAAGCATAAACCAAAGGGAGTACTTCACAGCTTTTCAGGCAGTGTGGAAATGGCTAAGGAGCTTATAAAGATAGGTATGTATATCGGCATCGGCGGCGTTATTACCTTTAAAAACGCAAGAAAACTGCCCGATGTTGTAAAAATGCTGCCTGAGGATAAATTTCTATTGGAGACCGATGCTCCCTATTTAACCCCTGTTCCCTACCGTTCTAAAATAAACAATTCGGCGATGATATATCTCACCGCCGAAAAAATTGCAGAGCTAAGAGTTACCGATACCGAAACCGTATTAAAAACCTCACTTAACAACACAAAAGCTCTTTTTAAGATTTAAGGCTGCCTTACGGCAGCCTTTCATATTTTATAAATTCGTAATTACTTTCTTTACTTCGCTCTTTCATGCAGTCATATATTCTGTCTCTAAGGTCTGCCGCCTGTTCTTTAAGCTTAAGCTCTTTATTTGGATAAAAAGGTCCGTCCATAAAAATTACCGTTTTAGGCTTTTTATAATACTTGCTCTTTTTATATGTCACGGTCATACAAAAGGACGGCACATTAAGCTTTACGGGATACTTAAAGGATGTATCTGGGAAAGGACGGATATCGGTATAGTATTCCCATACATGGGCTTCGGGGTAGATAACCACGCACTTATTTTGTTTAATTCTTTCCTCTATGGCAGAATTGAATTTTTTCATACTCTTAATTGCAGAGGGTATCGGCAGTGCCCCTAAATAGGGCAGAATTTTGCCTATAACAGGTATTCCTGAATTTGCAGGGCTTACTACCGTATAAATCCGCTTTTTATCACAACCGAGAGCAGGGTTAAATACATCGCCTACAGGCTGTGTATGGTTTCCGTAGAGAAAAATACCCGTATCCTTAAAGCCTTTAAATACCTCCTTATTTTTAAAGCTTACATGCAAAAAAAGTCGGCAATAAAAGGTAGAAATAAGAAAAGCCAAAGAATATATAAAACCTGATAAAAATCTTGAAATAATATCATTTCTTATCCAACGGTAATTTTCAGGGAGCTTATAGTTCTGATTTTTAGACTCTGCAAAATCGTCATTAAATGAGCGGTAATACCGTGTTTTATTCATTGTCTTTTACCCAACCTGCTATGTCGGACGGCTCAAAATCGTAAGTAAGCGGCTTTCTATATGCTTTTTCATAAGCCGCCTTTTTAAGCTCATAGTCCGTCTTACACATTTCTACACTGTTTTCCTTAACCGATTTTTCACTATCGGGATAAATTACATCCAGCACATGAAGTATAAATTTCACTTTACGGAAATTTTCGTTTTCCATTTTCGCCTTGTCCTGCATTTCCACAAAGCAAGATACCACCGGTACCTTTAATTTTGCGGCATAGTAATATGTGCCACGTTTAAAGGGGCGGGGCTTGCGGTAATTAAACCACATCTCCTGCTCGGGATAGATAAGGACGTATTCATTATTTTCAAATAGACTATGGAGTATATCAACAAATGCCCCTTGGGTATAGTGGAAATTAGCCGAAATTGGAATAATATCGGCATAATTCATTAAAAAGCCTATTATTCCTTTCATTGCAAGATTGGTTTCCTGACTGACTACATTAAGCCTTTTTATATTAAGCTTTCGGGTCATCGCTCTTACAGCGGTATTTTCAATAGGGCTGAAATGATTGCTTGTAATAAAAGCGCCGCCGTTTATATTTTTAAGCTTTTCAATACCTATAATTTCGGTATCCTTATTTAAAATATCGGTACCTATATTGGCAATTGCTCTGGCAATTCGGGTCTTTACTTTAAAGCCGAGAGTTCCTCGGCTTTTAAGATATTTTTCAATAATAGCATTGCTTTCTTTAGGGGTTAATACAGGGTCGTTAATTTCAACCTTTATGTTATATTGCTGATTTTCGAGTGCTGTACGGATATTTTCAATAACCGCCTCTCTGTTATCTCCTATAATCATAAACGAATTTTTACACCGCTTTCAAATACTTTCTTAAAGGTAATCTCGTTTTCGGGAATTTCCGTTCCCCGTTTAAGTAAAAGGTCAAGACATTTTGTGTCGGACTGTTTTTGCTCGTCTGTATACCCTGCCTTGTATGCCTTTATTTCCTCAATAAAGCCCGACTTTTCGGCATATTTCCAGAAAATATCACCGTACTGTATACCGTCATAACACCACGGCTTGGAAAACAGGTTATAATGTATTATTTTTGGATTTTCTTTTTGGGGCTTATCCTCTGTAGGCATAGTATCCCACACCTCGTCCAAATAAGTAATTTTTCCGTTGCAGATAGCGTTTATATAGTCTTGGTCAGGGGCAATGCAATCAAAATGATAGGTATTAAGCAGCTTTAAAAAGTGCTCATGGAATTCCGCCTCTCTTAACCTTTTAAGATTCATAAGCAATACACCCGAATTTATATATTCGTAACGGCTTACCCCTACCGCGTTTTCCATATAATAAGCCAAGGGCGGTACGTCTGCTACCGATTTATCGGCACAAGCGCCGATAAAATTATCCCCTATATCAATAGCAAACATATCGGCTAAATCGCCTGTTATAACGACATCGCTGTCTATGTAAATTCCCATGTCGTACTGAGGGAACATTTGCGAAATAAAAAGGCGAAAATAAATTGTCAGGGTAAAATAATCACAGCGAAGTCTGTTGGACATACGGTCTGTTATACTCTCAAGTCCCTTTTTCATAGGCACAAAGTCGATTTTAAAGTTCTCTGTTGCCAATGCCTTTAATTTTTCGGTGTTTTCTTTACTCAAATCCTCATGCAGAATTATTGCTCTGTAATTTTTATCCTTAGAGGAATTTTCTATCGCCGAGCACAGTGCCACGCTCAAAAACGGTGCGTAGCCGTTGTCGATAGTAAAAAATACGGGGATTTCATTTATTTGCATAACTTTTCTCCTTTAACTTCTTATATTCAGCGAGAATATCATCATATTCATACAGTTTCAGCACTGAATGCACTTTCTCTATCTGCCATGGCTTTACCGAAATCTTTCGGAAAATCGGAACAAACCGAAAGCTTGTGGTAAAATGCTGAAAAACCGTGTCATTTTGCAGTTTTCTCTGCTCGTTAAACTTTCTGTCCTCTATTTTTTTATAATGGGACAGCTTATTTATAGCCGATTGGTCGGGCATAAACATTTTTCTTACTCTGCAACGCTCCCGACACTTTTCAAAAAGCCCCGTTTCACGTATTTTTTCAAGATTTAAAAGAAGGACTCCTGAATTTAAATATTCCTTTTTAAAGGGCTTGTTGTAGAAAAAGTGCTTTCCGTAGTGGTCAAGCACACCAGCCAGCTCATATTTATCCATATCCTGAAAATAAAATTCAGAAAAATCCCCTCGGCAGATAACATCATTATCAAGATATAAAATTCTGTCAGGTAATTGGGGTATAATATCCGCATAAAGTCTTAGCATACAGCAGGGTGTGAACCGTGTTTTCAGGTTGGCTGTCGGAATAACAGAATTAAACTGCTGACGAGCATCAATAAGGGTAACGGTGTTTTTGGGGTCGGCGGATTTTACCAGCGCCTCCAAAGCTTTAACGAACTCCCCTTTTACAGGCAAACATTCCCTATCCTCACCCTTGAAACCGACAGTAAGAATATAAATATTAAGATTTTCTTTAACATTTTTCAAAAGTGACAGTACCGATATAAGCACACCGTCACAAATATTTCGGTCACCGCAATAAAGAATATTCATCTTTTTTCAATGTCACCCCAAATTTTAAAAAAATAAATCGACAAAATAAACATTGTGTGATATTATTATATTATTGATATTTTTACTCCTCAACCTACCGACCATTCCTTTTTATAGACTGTTGTGAGCTTGGCGGTAGAGTTGTAGAATTTTACTCTCTACCAACGGTAGAATAGGTTAAATAATAGCTTTGGAGGATAGCTATGACAGACGTTAAATCTGTAATTACAAAAAATATAACCGAGCTCAGAACATCGGGCGGTATGACCCAAATAGAATTGGCGGATAAGCTTCATTATTCCGATAAGGCAGTTTCCAAATGGGAACGAGGTGAATCGGTTCCTGAAATCAACACCCTTGTAGCTATTGCCGATTTGTTCGGTGTCCCCCTTGACTGGATTGTACGTGATGAGCATACAAAGGCGGAAATAACCGAAACCGACCCCACACTTAATACCAAAAAACGCAGCAACCGTATTCTTATAACAGGGCTTAGCATACTGCTTGTATGGCTGGTGGCGACCGCTGTATATGTGCTGATAGACATTATTTCAAGCTCAATCCATACCCATTGGATAGCATTTATTTTTGCCGTTCCCGTTTCTATGATAGTGTGGCTTATATTCAATTCAATTTGGTTTAACCGCCGCCGAAATTTCCTTATAGTATCCCTATTAGTGTGGTCCCTGCTGTGTTCATTGCACTTTACATTTCTTGCCTTCGGGCTTAATATCTGGCAGTTATACATAGTAGGAATCCCCAGCCAGCTTATAATTTTCGTATGGTCGAGATTACAGTTTTCCAAGACCCCAATAAATAATAAAAAATGAAATGGTATAAATTTAATATAAACGACTTGACCGATGAGCTATACGAAAAATATTTTTCTCTTATGAGCCGTGAGCGTCAGGAATATACAAGCAGTCTTTTAAAAGAAAGCGACCGCAAACGCACCGTAGCAGGTGAAATGCTGGCAAGAAGGCTTTTAGCCGAAATTTGCGAGTCAACAGAGGAAGGCATAGTTTTACGAAAAGATAAAAACGGTAAGCCTTATGCTGTTGGTCTTAATGTTAATTTCAGTATAAGTCATTCAGGTGATTTTGCGGTCTGTGCTGTTGATACAAAGCCAATAGGAATTGATATAGAAAAATCGAGAGCTGTTAATTTAAAAACCGCCTACCGTTTTTGCAACGAAAATGAAATAAACTACATTTTTGAAAGTGACAAAGAAGCCCTCCCCCGTTTCTTTGAAATCTGGACGGCAAAAGAGGCGGCTTATAAGCTGCAAGGTGTAACCGATTTTAAGAAAATAGACACCTTAAAGCTTAATAAACAGTATTATAAATTTGACGGATACATCACTTGTATAATAAATTAAATTTGCGAGGTTAATATGGATAAAATAGCAAGCTTTACAATAGACCATTTGCGTTTGCAATCGGGGCTTTACGTCTCACGCAAGGATACAAAGGGTGACGTTACCGTTACTACCTTTGATATGCGTATCACCGCTCCCAACAAAGAGCCTGTGATAGATATGCCGGCTCTCCACACCATCGAACACTTGGCGGCTACCTATCTTAGAAACAGCGCAATTAAGGACGATGTTGTATACTTCGGACCTATGGGCTGCAGAACAGGCTGTTATATACTTTTGTTCGGTGACCTTACATCAGAAGATATTTACCCTACTGTAATCGATATGTGCGATTTTATACTGAATTTCACGGGCGATATCCCCGGTGCAACATCTAAAGAATGTGGAAACTACAGCGAGCAAAACCTTAATATGGCGAAATTCTATATTGCCAAATATAAAAAGGCATTAGAGGAAAACCGTAATTTTAATTATCCTGACAGCGAATGAAAATGAAACAAAAACCTTTATGGCTTAAATGGGTGCTGTGTGCCATACCGGCACTTATAGCCGTCCTTATGTATTTTATATTGCCCTATTTCCCCCGATTTACAGAATATGCTTTCACCCGTGGAATTTTCAGGGCAATTGCCTTTCCCGTCGAATGGCTTATGTCGGTTATACCCTTTTCGGTTACCGAGGCGGTAGTAATTTTATGTGTTCCGACATTACTCACACTTCTTATAATTTGGATAGTCCGAATTATCCGCCGACCGCATCGCCGCCGTACCATAGAGCGGGGATGCCGTTTTGTGGCATGGTGCCTGTCATCGGCGTTGCTGATATTTATGGTAATGGACGGTGCAAATTTTTCGAGGATACCTGTCGGCGAATTATTAGAGCTGCCTGACGGTACATATACTGCCGAGAACCTTTATACACTTACCTGCGACCTTGCAAAAAAAGCGTCGGTGGCCCGTGAACAGCTTCCCGAGGATAAAGATGGCTGTGTCACCCTTTCGGTAACACAGTCAGAGCTTTTAAAGCTTGCTGATGACTGTTACGGTAATTTACAGGAGGAATATCCCTTTTTAATAACAGCTGTATGGAGAGTAAAATCGGTAAAGCTGTCACACCTATGGTCATATACAGGCTATACGGGAGTTTACTGCCCGTGGCTTGGGGAAGCCAGCGTAAACACCGATGTTCCCGATTGTGATTTAGGGCACACCGCCGCCCACGAAGTAGCCCACACCATGGGCTTTGCCAAAGAAAACGAATGTAATTTTTTAGCTTGGCTTGCATGCTCTGTGGGTGAACAGCCTGATTATGTATATTCGGGGCATCTGCAAGCCTATATCTACAGCGCCAATGCCCTTTATAAAGCCGATAAGGACTTGTGGCGCAAGGCTTATGCTAATTGCTCCGAAGGTATGATAAGAGATTTAAGACAGCGCAGTGCCTATTGGGACAGCTTTGAGGGCGAAGTCATGGAATCCTCTCAGAATTTCAACGATTCGTTTATTAAAGCCAACGGCGTAGAAAGCGGCGTTTTAAGCTATAACCAAATGGTAGAGCTGATGCTAAGGTATTACGATAAACAGAATATGCTATAAAACCAAAGCAACAAAAGACCGAAAGCCTTGAAAATAGGTTTTCGGTCTTTTGCTGTTAGTAATCGCAAATAACTTCCCAAGCCTCTGCTAACCGTTCAAGCGACAAAGCCGCATTTGCAGGCGAGGTTGACGGCAAGCATATCGCCTCCCTTTGGATACTGTCTCTTATATATTTATTATAAAATTTCTCTGCTGTCCTACCGTTAACAAAAATTCTTTTAATATCGGCAGAGGATAATATGACACTTAAATCATTGGGGACAACGTTCTTTATCGAACTGTCCGAGCTGCCGACAATATCGCAGGATGCTATCACATCCCAAAGTGCAATGTTACGGTTTATAAGGAAATTCCGCTTTTTATCAATAGTTTCAGGCACTTCACATTCAAAAATCATAGCCAATACCTTCCAGAAACGGTTTTGAGGATGGCCGTAGAAAAACATCTGCTCCCTCGATTTTTGCGACGGAAAACTGCCTAAAATCAGTATTTTTGAATTCTTATCATATATCGGTTTGATAGGATGTAAAACTTTTTGGTTCATATGCAGTCAAGCTTTAATAATCATTTAAATTTACTCAGTTGAACAAGCTGCTGATTTATTGTTTTACGTACTGAACCGAATATCCGGGCATTATGCTGCCTGCGCCAAAATCAAAATGTGTGCCTGTTATAAGCTCGGTTCCGCAGCCTGCTTTTGCATCAAAATGGGCTGTATACTCGTTTTCATCGGCATTTATAAGCACAATAATTCTTTCATCGTCGCATACTCGTTCAAAAACCAACTGTCGGTTGGTCATGTGAAGGATATTGAAATTGCCGTAACACAAAGCCTTGCTTTCACGGTGTATCCTTGCTACCTTTGAAATAAATTCAGATATTTCATTGAATTGCATCTTATCTATTTCAGGTCGCAGAGCATCGTCACCGTTTTCTTTTCTACCCTCAATTCCCCATTCACTGCCGTAATAGATGCAAGGAATACCGGGCATACCAAACAGTATACCGTAAGCAGGAATGATATGATTTTTGTTTGAAAGAACCGAAGCAAGTCTTGTAACATCGTGATTATCAACAAAGCCTATAAGCTGTAAGCCTCTGTACATGCACCAATCCTCACTTCCGAAACGGTTGCGGAGCGAATGACCGATTTCAAACATATTCATACTGTTAAAGGAAGAATAAATGCCCTTGTAACATTCATAATTTGTAGCGCTGTGGAGCATGCCGTCGCAGACTATCTCCCTGTAATTTCCGTGAATCATCTCACCTGCAAGGAAAAAATCACTTTTCTTTGACAGGCAGAATGAATTAAGTTCCCTCATAAACTGACGGTTCAGCATATAGGCAACATCAAGACGAAGACCGTCAATACCGAAATTGTCTATCCACTCGCCAATACGGTCCAAAAGATGCTTTTTGACTTCGGGATTGTCAAGATTCAGTTTTACAAGCTCGTAATGACCCTCCCAGCCTTCGTACCAAAAGCCGTCGTTGTAGGGACTGTCGCCGTCAAAGCTTATATTAAACCAATCTTTGAAGGGTGACTCCCATTTCTTTTCCATTACATCTTTGAATGCAAAAAAGTCTCTGCCCACATGATTAAAAACACCGTCAAGAATTACTCTGATGCCGTTTTCGTGCAGTTTATTGCAAACGAATTTAAAATCCTCATTGGTGCCGAGCCTTACATCGATTTTTGAAAAATCGGAAGTGTCATAGCCGTGTGCCGCACTTTCAAAAACAGGACAGAAATATACTGCATTCACATTAAGCTTCACAAGATGCTCTGCCAAATCGGCAACTTTCAGTATTCGTGAATTAAGCGCACCGTCATTATATTTTGGCGCACCGCAAAATCCCAAGGGATAAATCTGATATATTACACTTTCATTATACCACATAAATAAACACCACTTTTTATATAGAACACTATATTATAGATTATTATTGTTAGCAAGAAGATGCTATCACTTCATTAACAAATAAATAATAACACATATAAATATTCTTTACAACACAATTTATTAAAAAATATCAACACAATAGTTTTATCAAGTATTTTTAAATTAACTGTTGCAAAATGCGACAACTTGTGATAGAATACCCATATATTTTAATATTTCTATGTGATGCTTGCAGGAAAAAGCGATAGCTTACCGAAGGAGTAACACTCTCAGGTGTACGTAATGTAACAAAGACTGTAAGCGGATAGAGCTTTGGAGAATCCCGATTTCAAGCGGGTGCCGAAGGTGCAAGGCGAAAGCCCAATCTCTCAGGCAAAAGGACAAAGTTTTTTCTTAACCCTATTAAAGGGTCAATTTGCCTTTTTGCCGAACACTTTCGTGTTCGGCTTTTATATTTTATTTTTTAAGGAGAGAATTAAATGGAAGCTTTTTTTAGTAAGCTGTCAGAAATTAACGGTGTTATCAATGACTTTGTATGGGTAAGAATTGGTCTGATACTGCTTATAGGTACGGGTATACTCATGACCTCAAGAACAAAATTTTTTCAGATTTCCCACATAGGTCACTGGTGGAAAAACACGATAGGCAGTCTGTTTAACAAAAACGTTATCGGTCACTCTAAGGAAAAGGGCTCTATTTCCCCCTTTCAGGCTTTGTGTACGGCTCTTGCCGCTACAATAGGCACAGGTAACATAGCCGGTGTTGCGGCGGCTATCTGCATAGGCGGTGCAGGTGCTGTTTTCTGGATGTGGGTGGCAGCATTTTTCGGTATGATGACCAACTATTCCGAAAACGTGCTCGGTATTTACTTCCGCCGCAAAAATTCAGACGGCGAATGGTCAGGCGGTGCTATGTACTATCTGAAAGACGGTCTGGGTTCTAAAAAGCATTGCAAAAAAATAGGTGCTGTTTTGGCGGCGCTTTTCTCTATATTCACACTTCTTGCTTCTTTCGGTATAGGAAGTATGGGTCAGGTAAACAAAATAGTTGCCAACATAGTTTCGGCATTTGATATAAAAGCTCTTTCCTCGGTTGAGGTTATGGGCGGTATCAACCTTTACAATGTAGTTATCGGTGTTGTAATTATGGCGCTTACTGCTCTTATAGTACTTGGCGGACTTAAGAGAATTGCCTCTGTTGCAGAAAAGATAGTTCCCTTTATGGTAATACTTTTCGTAGTAGGCAGTGTTACAATAATCTGTGTGAATTACGCTGATATCCTTCCTGCCTTTAAGGCAATATTCGTAAACGCTTTCAGCCCCATTGCGGCAGTAGGCGGCGGTATAGGTGTTATTATAAATAAGGTTGTAACTCAAGGCTTTAAGCGTGGTGTTTTCTCTAACGAGGCAGGTCTCGGTTCCTCGGTTATGGTACACTCCAATTCCAATGTTAAAGAACCAGTTACTCAGGGTATGTGGGGTATATTCGAGGTATTCGCCGATACTATGGTAGTTTGTACAATGACCGCTCTTGTAGTGCTGACTTCGGGCGCATATAACCTTGAAACCGGTGCAATTCTCGAAGGCTATAACGATGCAACACTTGTTGCAGGTGCCTTTAACAGCGTTTTCTCTTGGGGTAGTATCGGAGAGAAATTCATTGCCATTGCAATGTTCCTTTTCGCCTTTACAACCGTTCTCGGCTGGTCTCACTACGGTACAAAGGCTTGGGAATATCTTTTCGGCACAAAGAGCACCTTTGTTTTCAAAATCATACATATCTGCACAATTATTTTCGGTGCGGTTATGACCTCCTCCTTAGCTTGGGACATTTCGGACACCTTTAACGGTCTTATGATGATACCCAACCTTATAGGTGTTATAGTACTTTGCCCCTTGGTAATGAAAATAACCAAGAACTATGTTGACCGCAAATTAAAGGGCAAGGATGTTGCCCCCGTGCTTTCGTATAAAGACGGTGAACAAACAGAAACTGCAAAAGAGACTGTTTCTGCGGAGTAATAGCTTATATGCCGGAGAGTTTTCTCCGGCTTTTTTTAAAGGAGACTGCATGAGCGATTACAAATATATATTTTTTGATTTGGACGGTACTTTAACAGATCCCGCAGAAGGTATTACAAATTCGGTAGCGTATGCCCTTGAAAAATTTGGTATTGAGGTAAGGGACAGGACTACCCTTTATAAATTTATAGGTCCTCCCCTTGTAGACTCCTTTATGGAGTTTTACGGCTTTGATAAGGCACAAGCCGAAACCGCAGTAGGGTTTTACAGAGAATATTTCAGCACAAAGGGTATTTTTGAAAACAGGGTTTATGACGGTATCCCCGAAATACTTAAAAAAATCACCGAAAACGGTAAAAAAGCGGTGCTTGCAACCTCAAAGCCCGAAAAATTTGCAGTCGAGATTTTAAAGCATTTTGACCTCGATAAATATTTTCACTTTACTGCAGGGGCTACTATGGACGAAACACGCAGTAAAAAGCAGGATGTTATTAAATATGCTTTGGATAGGTGTGAAATTACCGATAAATCCTCTGTTATTATGGTTGGTGACAGAAAATTCGATATAGAAGGCGCCCATATAAACGGTATAAAAGCGGTAGGCGTTCTCTACGGCTACGGCGATAAAAATGAAATGACCCTTTGCAAAGCCGACCTTACCGCCAATACGGTAAAAGACCTTGAAAGCATTTTGGTATGCTTGTGCTACAATAGGGACAATAAAATTTATCATCAATGAACCTTTTGGTGTGTTTTTTCGACTATATAAGTGAAACCGGTTTTAAAGAACTTATAGGAGGTGAGGCGATGTCTAAATTTGAAGATTTGCTTTTCTGTAATCAATTGTCTGTTGAACGATTTGTGAAATTTAGGATTCCAAATGTTTCAGATGCGGAAGATATTCTGCAAGAGGTATTTTTAACTGCATTTAAGAACTTTGGGCAACTTAAAACAGAAGCATCTTTCAAAGCGTGGATAATAGGTATTGCACGACATAAG
>JAFUOL010000108.1 GCA_017481865.1 Clostridia bacterium
AAGTCTATTCTAAAACCGTCGCCGCACAATGTAAAGAACCCTATATCGTAACTATCCCTCAGGGTGAGGAGTCAAAGTGCTTTGACAGCTTTAAAAAGCTCCTTTCTAAAATGGTGGAATACGGCTTTACAAGAAGTGACTGTGTAGTAGCGGTAGGCGGCGGAGTTGTAGGCGATTTAGCAGGCTTTGTTGCCGCAAGCTTTATGCGTGGTGTGGATTTTTATAATATACCTACTACCGTTTTGTCCCAAGTGGATTCCTCGGTAGGCGGTAAGGTTGCGATAGATTTTGACGGATACAAAAATATTGTAGGTGCTTTCTATCCGCCCAAAGCCGTAATTATCGACTCCGAAACTCTTAGAACGCTTCCCGACAGACAGATTTCCAACGGACTGGCTGAATCGGTTAAAATGTCGCTTACGTCTGATAGCTCACTTTTTGAGCTTTTTGAAACAGAGGATATTATGCCTAATATCGACCGCATAATTGAAAGCTCTTTAAAGATTAAGAGATACGTTGTCGAGACCGACGAAAAGGAAGGCGGACTTCGAAAAATACTTAATTTCGGTCATACTTTAGCTCACGCAATTGAAAGCGAAAACGAAATGCAGAACCTTTACCACGGCGAATGTGTAGCGCTGGGTATGCTTCCTATGTGCTCTAAAGAGGTTCGTGAAAGACTTATTAAGGTACTGAAAAAGCTCAATTTGCCTACAAGCGTAGAGTACGATACAGCAAAAATTATAGATGCTATGCGCCATGATAAAAAGATGGCAGGGGACGAAATAACCGTAATTTATGTACCCGAAGTCGGCAGTTTTGAAATGCGGAAAATGCCGTTTTCGGAATTAGCCGAAAACTTTAAAGGGGTGAACTGATATGAAAAATACATTAGGCACAAATGTTACCCTCACCCTTTTCGGTGAAAGTCACGGTACAGGTATCGGCGCTGTGCTGGACGGTATTGCCCCGGGTATTCCCGTAAGTGAGGAATTTATCGCCTCTAAATTATCCCTTAGACGTCCCGTGGGTAATATTTCTACTCCCAGAGTTGAAATGGATAATTTCGTAATCGAAAGCGGTGTTTTTGAGGGTCATACCACGGGTACACCCATTTGTATAGTTATCCCCAACGAAAATACCAAGTCTAAGGACTATGGTGAGATTAGATGTAAAGCCCGTCCGGGTCATGCGGATTTTACTGCTTTTCAGAAATACCACGGCTTTGAGGATTACCGTGGCGGCGGACATTTTTCGGGCAGAATTACCGCAGGTATTGTAGCCGCAGGCGCTATTGCAATATCCGCCCTCGAAAATAAGGGTATTTATATAGGAACTCATATTTCCCGTTGTGCTGGAGTTAACGATACTCCTTTTAATGATGTACAATCCAATGTAAAGCTATTATCCCAAAAAGCCTTTGCGGTTTTGGACGATGCCGCAGGGGAGGAAATTAGGAAAAAAATAGTTGAGGCTAAGTCTCAGGGCGAAAGTGTTGGAGGAATACTTGAAACCGCTGTTGTGGGACTTCCTGCGGGTATTGGCGAGCCGTGGTTTGATACGGTAGAAAGCCTTTTATCCCATGCGCTGTTCTCAATCCCAGCCATAAAGGGTGTTGAATTCGGCTTAGGTTTTTCTATGGCTGACCTTTTCGGTAGTCAGGCTAATGATAGATTTTTGGTAAGCGACGGTAATGTGGTTACCGATACAAACAATAACGGCGGTATAAACGGCGGTATAACCAACGGTATGCCTGTAGTATTCCGCTGTGCCGTTAAGCCTACACCGACTATCGGTAAAACACAGAAAACGGTTGATTTTATAAACAACGAGGATACTGAGCTTAAAGCCGGCGGCAGACATGACCCTTGTATAGTCCATAGAGCAAGAATTGTGGTTGACAGTATAACTGCCATAGTGCTTTGCGATATACTGTCAGGCAGATTCGGTACTGACTGGTTGGCGCAGAAATAAATTTTTAGCTTTGATAGAGAGGCAAGAACTAAAAAATGCAGTATGGATGCATAGGTGAAAAGTTAGGTCATAGCTTTTCAAAAATAATACATAACGAACTAAAGGATTACGAATACGAGCTTAAAGAAATACCGAAAGCAGAGCTTAAAGACTTTATGATTAAAAAGGACTTTAATGCGATAAACGTTACAATTCCTTATAAGCAGGATGTTATTCCTTATCTTAGTGAAATAAGCGAAACGGCAAGCAAAATAGGTGCTGTTAACACTATTGTAAATAAAGACGGTAAGCTTTACGGCTATAATACCGACTTTTCGGGTATGAAGGCGCTTATCGAGTTTGCAGGTATTACTGTAAACGGTAAAAAGGTGCTGATTTTAGGCAGCGGCGGTACATCTAAAACCGCATACGCTGTAGCGGAGAGTCTTAGTGCTAAAGAGATATACCGTGTTTCCCGTTCGGGCGGTGAGGGTCTTATTACCTACGTTCAAGCTGAAAATGAGCATAATGACGCTGAAATAATTATAAACACCACCCCCTGCGGAATGTATCCGAATATCGGTAAAAGCGCTGTAGATATAAGCAAATTTCCGAGGCTTTCGGGTGTGGTTGATGCGGTTTATAATCCTCTTAATTCACAGCTTGTAGTTGAGGCTAAAGAAAAGGGAATAGCAGCTGTAGGTGGACTTTATATGCTGGTAGCTCAGGCGGTATTTGCGGCAGAAAAGTTTACGGATAGCAGTATACCTGTTTCGGAAATAGAACGTGTCTATAACAAGCTTTTAAACGAAAAGCTTAACTTGGTTCTTATCGGTATGCCGGGTTGTGGTAAAAGTACTATCGGCAGGGCTGTGGCTGAGGCTACGGGCAAAGTGTTTATAGACAGCGATGAGGAAATAGTTAAAAAAGAGGGTATATCCATCCCTGAAATTTTTGCCCGTGACGGGGAGACTGGATTTCGTAAAATTGAAAGTGATGTAATAGCCGAGCTTTCACTTAGACAGGGCGCAGTAATAGCTACAGGCGGCGGTGCGGTTTTAAATAAACGAAACATAGAGCTTTTAAAGGGAAACGGCAAGGTTCTGTTTATAGACAGACCGATAGAACAGCTTGTCACCACCGATGACAGACCGCTTTCGAGTAACAGGGAGCTGTTACAGAAAAGATATGATGAAAGATATGATATCTACTGCTCCTCAGCAGATGTTAAGCTAAACGCTGTAGAGGATTTGGATACAAATATTAAAAAAGCTATAGAGGTATTCTTAAATGAAAATTCTTGTAATAAACGGACCTAATATAAATATGTTGGGCATAAGGGAACCGAAAATTTACGGTAACGATAATTTTGAAACCCTTTGCGAAACCGTTAAAAACCATTGTGCCGAAAAAGGTATAGAGGTTGAACTCTACCAGTCTAACCACGAGGGCGATTTGGTAGACGCTATTCAAGGGGCTTACAGCAAGGCTGACGGTATTGTAATAAACCCCGGCGCTTATACCCATACAAGTATTGCTTTGCTGGATGCGGTTAAAGCGGTAGGAATACCTACAGTTGAAGTACATATATCCGACGTTTCCAAGCGTGAGGATTTCCGTCAGATAAGCTATATCAGGGCGGCTTGCGTTAAGACTATTGCAGGTCACGGAATAAAAGGATATACAGAGGCTATTGATTTTTTATTAGGTTGAGGAAAAATAATGATTGTAAAGATTAAAAAAAGCACCGCCTTCGGCAGGGTTAAGGCTCCGCCGTCAAAAAGTATGGCGCATAGGCTTCTTTTGTGCGGTGCATTATCACAAGGAGAAAGTGTAATAAGCGGACTTGCCTTTTCTAAAGATATAGAGGCAACTCTCGGCTGTCTTAAAGCCTTGGGAGCAGATGCAAAGGTTGAGGGCGACACAGTTACCTTAGGCGGAATAGATATAAATAAGGGTATAACTTCACCGGAGCTTTTCTGTAACGAAAGCGGAAGCACCTTAAGATTTTTAATACCCCTTTGTCTGCTTTTTGATGAAAAAATAACCCTTACGGGAAGTGACAGGCTGTTTAAACGCTCACTTGATGTTTATGAAAAGCTTTGCGCTGAGCAGAATATTCTTTTTTGTCAGAATGAAGCTTCCGTGACGGTTAAGGGTAAGCTTAAAAGCGGTAAATATTCTGTACGGGGGGACGTTTCAAGCCAGTTTATAAGCGGTCTTATGTTTGCCCTACCGTTACTCCAAGAGGACAGCACAATAGATATTACAAGCGCACTCGAGAGTGGCTCATATTTAGGACTTACCGTTAAGGCCTTGGCTGAATTCGGTGTACGCATAAGCCGAACGGACGAGCATACCGTTTATATAAAGGGCTCACAGACCTATAGAAAACGTTCTTTAAAGGTTGAGGGAGATTACTCCAATGCCGCATTTTTTGATGCCCTTAATGTTCTCGGCGGAAATGTTGCCGTTACGGGACTAAGTGACACAAGCGTTCAGGGGGATAGGGTATACCGTGATATTTTCCCTCTGCTTTCTAAAGGCTGTCCGACAGTTGATATATCCGATTGTCCCGATTTAGGTCCTATACTTATGGCGGTGGCGGCGGCTAATAACGGCGCTGTGTTTACGGGTACTCGAAGACTTAAAATTAAGGAAAGTGACCGAGGCGAGGCTATGCGAGAGGAGCTTGCAAAGTTCGGCTGCAGGGTGGATATAGAGGAAAATAAAATCACCGTTCATAAGTGCGAGCTTAAAGCTCCAACAATGCCCCTTTTAGGTCACAATGACCATAGAATAGTAATGTCTTTGGCAATACTTTCTACCCTTACAGGCGGTGAGATTTACGGTGCCGAAGCGGTTTCGAAAAGCTTTCCCGATTTTTTTGAAAGACTGGAAAGCATAGGAATAAAGGTGGAAAAAAGCATATGAAGCTTATAAAGAAAATAAATATACTTATAGTCGGTTTGGGACTGCTTGGCGGTAGTTACGCTAAGGGTCTTAAAAAGTTAGGCTTTTATGTAAGTGCAATTACGAGAAGTCAAAAAACCATTGACTACGCTTTGGAAAACGGACTTATTGACAGCGGTACTACCGAGGTAACGGCTGAAGCTGTAGGCAATGCAGATTTGATTATTTTTGCCCTTTATCCTCACGTTTTTACTGACTGGATAGAGAAGTATCAGGCATTTTTTAAAAGCGGTGCAGTTATTACCGATGTTACGGGTGTTAAGGGCTGTGTTGTACATAAGGTGCAGGATATGCTTCGTGACGATGTGGAATTTATAGCCGCCCACCCAATGGCAGGAAAAGAGGTTTACGGTGTAGAAAACAGTGACGATGCTATTTTTAAAGGCGCTAACTACATTGTAGTTCCTACCGAGAGAAATACCCCCGAGGCAATAGAGCTTTGTCGCAATTTAGGTGAAATTTTAGGCTTTAAGCAGGTAGCAGAGCTTTCAGTAGACGAGCATGACCAGATGATAGCATTTTTGTCTCAGCTGACCCATTGTATTGCTGTTTCCCTTATGTGCGCCAACAATACACCCGGACTTGAGAAGTACACAGGCGACTCTTTCAGAGACCTTACAAGAATAGCACGTATTAACGATGAAATGTGGAGCGAGCTGTTTTTAAGTAATAAGGATGTTTTACTTAAGGAAATGGACAGATTTCGCACTTCCTTTAATGAGCTTTACGATAAGATTAAAAATGATGACCGTGAGGGTATGCGTGAAATGATGCGCCTATCTACCGAGCGACGCAAACTCTTTGATAAAACTTAACGGAGGAAATTATGAATTTAGAATTCAAAAGAAAATTACCCGTTCCAAAGCAGGTAAAAGCCCATTATCTCGTAACCGAGGATTTGGCTAAGATAAAGACCGAAAGGGATAATGCATTAAAGGATATTTTTTCGGGTAAAAGTGATAAGTTTCTGCTTATAATCGGACCTTGCTCAGCGGATTCCAAAGAGCCTGTGCTTGATTATGTTTCCCGACTTCGTGCTATTCAGGACGAGGTTAAGGACAAGATTTTTATTGTTCCGAGAATTTACACCAATAAGCCGAGAACTACGGGCGACGGTTATAAGGGCATGCTGCATCAGCCCGACCCCGACGAGACCCCCGATATGCTCAAAGGTATTTTGTCTATAAGAGATTTACATATGAGCGCTTTAAATGACTACGGCTTTACCTGCGCCGACGAGATGCTTTATCCTGATAATTACCGCTATCTTTCCGACCTTTTGGCTTATGTGGCAGTAGGCGCCCGCTCGGTTGAAAACCAACAGCACCGCCTTGTTGCCAGCGGTATCGAGATACCTGTCGGTATGAAGAACCCCACCAGCGGTGATATGTCGGTCATGCTCAATTCTATTACCGCCGCTCAGCATCCGCAGACCTTCATTTCCCGCGGATGGGAGGTCACGACCGACGGTAACCCTCTGACCCATGCCATTCTGCGCGGCTCGGTCGACAGTGAGGGACGTTCGCATCCCAACTATCATTATGAGGACCTTGTAAATCTTTATGAGGAATACTCTGAAAGAAATCTTAAAAACATGGCGCTTATAGTTGATACAAACCATCCCAACTCGGGGAAGAAGTACTTGGAGCAGGTGCGTATCTGCAAGGAGGTACTGCATAGCTGCCGTCATTCGGCCGACATCAAAAAATTGGTCAAGGGCTTTATGATAGAAAGCTATATTGAGGACGGAAGTCAGAAAATAGGCGAAGGTGTTTACGGCAAGTCCATAACCGACCCCTGCCTTGGCTGGGAAAAGACCGAACGTCTTGTGCTTGACATGGCTGACCTTCTTTGATGGGATATTTCAGT
>JAFUOL010000109.1 GCA_017481865.1 Clostridia bacterium
CAGGAAGAGAGTATGAAACCGCCCTTACCGAAAGTCTTACCGCTACATATTCCTTTGCGGATGTTGAGGCTTACGAGGTTTTTGCCGAGGAGGTTTACACCTTAGGTCTTGACGAAAAATATACCGTATCGTCAGCCGATATTACCGCTTTTGAAAACAGCCTGACACCGCTTAATACATTGAGTAAGACCGCAGGCTATTTCCTTATCGTTATACTGGCTATAGGTGCGGTAATACTTGTAGTTCTTAATATTTTCAGCGTCAGGGAGCGCAAGTACGAAATCGGTGTGCTTACCGCAATGGGTATGAAAAAATCAAAGGTAGCTTTGCAGTTTATAACCGAAATTTTCGCCGTTACAATGGTTGCCGTAATTATCGGCGCAGCGGTGGGAGCGATAACCTCTGTTCCCGTAACCAACGCTTTGCTCGAAAGTCAGGTGCAGTCGGGTGAAAACAGAACACAGCAAGAGGAGCAGAACTTCGGCCGAGGCGGTAATATGCAAATGCCTGATAATGTGCCCGATATGCGGGAAGGCGGCGGTAAAAATCCATTCACCGAAGTAATGGGCGGAGCACAGAATTATATCACCGAAATAAATTCCGCTACCGACTTTACGGTTATCTTACAAATGCTGGCTATTGCCGTTGCGCTTACCCTTATTGCAGGGGCAGCGTCAATGCTCTTTATCATGCGGTACGAGCCTTTGCGAATATTATCTAACAGGGATTAAGGAGGAAACAAAAATGTCAGTATTAACACTTGAAAATATTAACTTTTCTTACGGCAAAACCGCTGTTTTAAATGACGTTTCCTTCGATTTCGAGAAGGGAAAGATGTACTGCATAACAGGTAAATCCGGAGCAGGCAAAACCACCCTTTTGTCCATTCTTTCGGGACTTGCCGCACCCCAAAGCGGAAAAATCTCTTATAACGGCGAGGATATTGCAAAAATTGATAAATACAAATTCCGCAGTAAATACATGGGCGTTATTTTCCAAAGCTTTAACCTTATCACTAAATTTACAGCAGTGGAAAATGTAATGCTTTCTATGGATATAGCAGGTGTAGAGGACGATAACAAGCGTGGAAAGGCGCTGGAGCTTTTACACAGTGTAGGTCTTGACGATGACGAGGCAAACCGCCGTGTGCTGATGCTTTCGGGCGGTCAGCAGCAGCGTGTAGCAATTGCCCGTGCCATTTCCTACAATCCCGATATTATCCTTGCCGATGAGCCGACAGGAAACCTTGATACAGAGACTCAGGACGAGATAATAGAGATATTCGCCCGTTTGCGTAGCGAGGGCAAATGCGTAATTATAGTAAGTCATTCACCGGATGTTGCTAAAAAATGTGACGTTAATTACGAGCTTAAAAGAAATAAGAAAAATTAGAATTTAATTCGGAATTATGAAGTCCATATTCCGCATTATAAGTGCTTGACAACTATACAGCCTATATTGTAAAATAAAGGATAGAATTCCCTGAAATTACAAAAACAGAGGTTTTGAAAATGAAAAAGAAGATTATCATTATTTCTGCCATTGCGGTGGCTGTTATCGGCGTTATTGTAGGAACTATAGCCTTGCTTGTTTCATCTTTCTTGGTTGATACTGAAAATCCCGATGTAAGCACTATTACAGGCACAGCGGTAATTACCTTAGGTGATGACGAGGGCGAAAAGGGAGATACAGTAAAAATACCTGTGGATGTATCCGAAAACGGCGGATTTATGGCATCCCTTTTAAACTTTAGCTATGACAGCTCGGCTTTAAAGTACATTGGCTACGAAAAGGGCGATGTACTTACTGATTACGAGTTTTCCGAAGGTGACGGCAGCCTTAAATTCCTAGGTCTTGAAAATGAGGATGTTACCGACACCGGCACACTCTTTACTCTGAAATTCGAAATTTTAACCGACAGTAAACAGGAAACCGAAATCAAGCTGGACGTTGAGGATATCATCAACTACGACGAGCAAAGCCTTACTACTACCGTGGAGAACGGCAAGGTTACGATAAAATAAAAGCAAATTTATTTTAACATTTTAATATTTTTACTAAGGTAAAATGTACTCCTTAGTGAAAAATATTTAATTTGTGTGGTGAAAAAACCACCGTCTCACTCCTTTTAGGATGGAGACGGTGGTTTTTATTCAGTATTCATTTTTGCGGTATTTAAAGTGCTATAAGTATTCTCTTAATTTCAAGGCAATCGTCTAAAAGAGATTTGCCCTCCGTTTCGGCGGTTTCTTTTAAGAAAATATGCAGTTTGCTGAGAAAATCGGCTTTGCTTTGACCGTAAATTGCTTAATTAGCATTAGCACCGATAGATGTAGCTGAACGGATTATTTGCTTTGAAATTATGCTTTCATGTTTCTCTTTAAGTAAGTATTTATGGAGTTTTACAATACGTGCGGCAAATTTCAGGAATTTGTCGAGTAGAATACTATCTCGTGCCATAAACGAAACTCCTTTCAGATAATAGATAATAAATAAGAGATAATAGATAATAGTACAAAAGCGGCACTAAAATAGTGCTATCTTTTATCTATTCACTATTATCTATTATCTCTTATCTTAGGCAAAACTTGCTTTGCCGCTTTTGGAGCGGGTGATGGGAATTTGTCTCGGCACTGCCGTGCCTATCGCCTCGCTTACGCTCGTTGCCGCGTCGCACAAACAGTCCACCGGACTGTTTGTTATTGCTCCTTGTTCGATTCCCATCTATACAAAGAAAAAGAGAAGTCGTACCTAAAGGCACAACTTCTCTTTTGTGATGGGTGTTCAAAAAAGAACTGCCATCAAATCTACTCATTAAGGCACAAAATACCCCGAATTTCTTAACATTTGCATTTTACCACATATGTCCGGATATTACAAGATTTTTATGAGATTTTATGCGGTATTTTTAAGCGGCAAATATTTTTCCTTTACCTCATATCCGCCTTTGAGGTAAATTGTAAGTTCCATATCTTTTGAAACCGAAA
>JAFUOL010000015.1 GCA_017481865.1 Clostridia bacterium
CTCCTTGTAGATATGAGTACCGTCCTTTACCTCAACCTCAAGCCAACTTGATAAAGCGTTAACTACAGACGCACCCACACCGTGAAGTCCGCCCGAAACCTTATAACCGTTTCCGCCGAATTTACCGCCTGCGTGAAGTATGGTGAAAACTACTGTTACGGTAGGAATACCCTTTTGAGGGTTTATTCCTACAGGAATACCACGGCCGTTATCGGTAACCCTTATTATTCCGTCATCCAGAATATCAACGGTTATCTTATCGCAGTAGCCTGCCAAGGCTTCGTCTATAGAGTTATCCACTATCTCATAAACCAAGTGGTGCAAGCCTCTTTCACCCGTAGAGCCTATATACATACCCGGGCGCTTTCTTACCGCTTCGAGACCTTCAAGTACCTGTATGGAATTTTCATCATAATTTTCTGTTACAGGTGTAATTGCATCGTTATTCATCAATAACAATCCTTTCTTATATTTACAAATCTATCTTAAGTATAAAATCCGACCTTTTTTGAAGTGTGGAGGAGGAAATTTGAGATATATAAACTCTGTTTTTCTTATTTTCAGAGGTGATTATAAAGGATTTCGGAAGCTCATAGGAAACATTTATAACCTCGCCTCTTTTTTCGGCTTTTGCTAAAAAATCTCTGCTGTTTTTGGAAACGGTGGTGTTATCCATATCAAAAATTCCTATAACATCCTTACTTCTTACCACCGTATCCTGACCTAAATGTATAAACATTAAAGGATTTTCCCCTCCTTGACGGTAAATATCTTACCTGCTTTTAAATTCTTAACGTTAGACGGATCACAGCAGGTTAAAAAGGTCTGCATACCCTTAATGTGGTTGAGTATAAAATTCTGGCGGTTGGGGTCTAATTCGCTCATTATATCGTCAAGCAGAAAAACAGGACATTCACCTACGTTTTCCCTTATTACCTCTGCCTCGGCTAATTTTACACTTAGCGCTACACTTCGCTTTTGACCTTGAGAACCGAAGCTTCTCGCAGAAATACCGTTTATTTTAAATTCTATATCGTCTCTGTGAGGTCCTACAGAGGTTACGCCCGAATACATATCCTCTTTTCTTGCATCAAACAAGGCGTTTAGTAATTCATCACCCTCAATTGCGCTTACATAGGAGGTTTCAAGCTCCTCTTTTCCGCAGGAAATTCCGCTGTAAACTTGAGGTAAAAATTTATTCAGCTTATCTATATATCTTTTTCTGTAGTCAATAAGCTTTTTACCCTCGGCGGCGATTTCCTCCTCAAAAACATCAAGCATTATACCTATTGTGGAATCGTATCTTAATTCCTTTATAAGTCGGTTTCTTTGGGTTACCGCCCTCATATATTTTCGCAAAATATCTATATAAGAGGGGTAAAGCTGACCTAAAGCGGTGTCTAAAAATCTGCGCCTTACCGCAGGCCCGTCGGTCACAAGCCGTAAATCTATAGGGGAAAAAACTATTGCGTTAAAGCTGCCTGCCAATGCTGCGGCGGATTTTAAATTATTGCCGTTAAGAGTAGCTTTTCTTTTTTCTTTTATCGAAATTGCGGCTTCCTTTTCTATGCCTTCGGCTTCAAAATCCATTTCACAAAGAGCTTGTTCCTCACCAAATTTTATAAAAAGCTCATCTTTTGAGGAGCGGAAGCTTTTAGCTCCCGTAAAGAGCCATATAGCCTCTATTAAATTTGTTTTTCCCTGTGCATTTTCGCCGCAAATTACGTTCATCCCGTCACAGGGGTTAATTTCCGCCTCTTTTATATTCCTGAAATTACGGCAGTAAAGCGTTTTTACCTTCATTCTATTATAATACCGCTATTATTAAATTCGGCGGTGTCGCCTTTACGGAGCTTTTTGCCACGCATAGTGCAAACTTCACCGTTTACCTTAACTTCGCCGTTTTGTATAACTATTTTTGCGTGACCGCCCGTAGCTACAAGGCTTGCTAACTTTAAAGCCGAATCAAGTCTTATAAAATCCTCTTTTATAGAAATTTTCTCGTATTCCATTATTTCAACCTCATAGGCATTATCATGTAGGTGAAATCGTCACCCTCCACAGGCGAAATAATAACACCGGCATTAGGTCCGTTGAACAAAATCTTTATATTTTCATGGTCAATAGCCCTTAAAGCCTCCAAAAGATAACGGCTGTTAAGACCTATTTCAAAGCTTTCGCCCTCTAATTTAGTATTAAAGGTCTCTGTTGCTCTGCCCATTGAGGTAGCACAGGTAAATACCACGTTAAGCTCATTAAAATAACAGCGTACAGGTGTTGAAAAGGACTCGCTTATTAAAAGTGATACACGTTCGATTGTATTTATTAAATCCCTTGTATTAACCGTAACGGTCTGCTTGTAGCCCTCGGGAATAGTTTTGCGGTAGTTTACAAACTCTCCCTCTAAAAGACGGGAAATAAAAAGGTAACCCTCAACATTAAAGGAAATAAGCCTTTCTCCTACATTTATATCAATATTTTCGGTCTGCTCGTCAATAAGCTTTACAACCTCGCCTATAGCTCTGGCTGAAACGGTAAAGGAAAGCTCTCTGTCAATATTTGCTTTTTGCTTTCTGATAGCAAGTCTATATCCGTCAATACCGACTAACTGCATCTCTCCGCCTGAAACAGAAATGTTAAGTCCTGTTAAAATAGGTCTTGCACCCTCTGCCTGAGCGGCGGCAAAAATAGTTCCTTTTACCATGTCAGACAAAAGCTTTCCCTCAACCGAAATTCTGTTATTATCGTTAACACTCGGCATTTCGGGGAAGTCAGTTGCTGCCATCCCCATAATATCAAAGGTAGCTTCACCGCTTTTAATGTTGCAATTAAGCTTACTGTCAGCCGATATTTCTACCTGTAAGCCGTTCATTCGCCTTAAAATATCTGCAAGAAGACGGGCATTTAATACAATATCGCCTGTTTCGTCACATTTAGCGTATATTTCCTTTTTCATTCCCATTTCAAGATTATAGGAAATAAGGGTAACCTTACCCTGTTCGGCAGAAATTAAAATTCCCTCAAGCACCGGCATAGAGGTTTTACTGCCTACAACCTTTTGAAGTCGTGATACCGCTTCAAGCAGGGCTGCACGTTCAACAGAAAAAATCATGTTTTTTCCTCCTAAAAGAAATTAAAAATTTAACAGTAGTAATAAGATAGGTTAAAACGGTGGAAAAGTCTGTTTTTGCCGCTTTTTTAAGCCATTTTTGCGGTTAAAAACCTATTTGATAAAAAGTGTATAAAAAAGGGGCTTTCAGTTATCCACACAGAGCTTTAATAACTTTGCGGTTAATTAAGGTTAATAACTCTAATAAAAAATTAGAAATTAACCTCGGAATTGTCCGCTCTTAGATTTTTTATAATATCGTCAACCAATTCCTTTTGGTAGGGCTTGTCTTTAAGAAATTCCTCAATTTTTCCGACATTGTAAAGAACGGTAGTATGGTCTTTACCGAAGCTTTCTCCTATTGATTTATAAGAAAGGTCAGTAGTCTCCCTTGCTATATACATCGCTACCTGACGTGCCAGCACAAGAGAAGCCGTTCTGCGATTGGAAAGAATATCACTTTCGGATACATTATAGGTTTTGGCAACCTCGGAAATTATTTTTTCTACCTTAATAGGCTCGGGCTTGGTATCATTTATGATATCCCTTACAAAGCCCTGAACTATGGAGATGGTAGGAAGCTTATTCTGAATAGTTATCAGCGCCTGAAGCTTTTTAACAACGCCCTCTATCTGGCGAGTGTTGGATTTTATATTTTCGGCAATGTAGTAAACTATATTTTCATTAAGTGTTATTCCTAACTGAGCTGCTTTTGTATTGATAATTCCTACTCTTGTTTCAAAATCGGGGGTGGTAATATCTGCAAAAAGTCCGCTTTCAAGACGGGATCGTATACGGTTGTCAAGAGTCTTAACCTCTCTGGGAGGTCGGTCAAGGGTAACAACTATCTGCTTATTATTTTGGAGCAGGGTATTAAAGGTGTTGAAAAATTCCTCCTGTGTCTGCTCCTTGCCTGCGATAAAGTGAATATCGTCCAGCAGTAAAACGTCAACATTTCTGTATTTATTACGGAAATCGTCTATAGTACCCAGACCCAATTTACCCTCCTGCAAGGCTTTTATCAGCTGGTTGGTAAATTCCTCACTTCGGACATATTCTATCTTTTTTAAGGGAAATTTCTTTCTTATGTGGTTTTTTATTGCCAGCATAAGGTGGGTTTTTCCTACACCCGAGGGTCCGTAAATTATAAGCGGATTGTAAATTATATTCGGATTATCCGCCACCGCTAAGGATGCGGCATGTGCAAAACGGTTGGTAGAGCCTACAATAAAGTTTTGAAAGGAGAAAAAATCCTCAAAGGAAAGTCCGTCCGAAAACTGCTCGGCTTTCATAATTTTTTCCTCGTCATCCTCATAAACCAGCTTAATCTCAAAATCTATACCCATAACGGCTTTGGTAGATTGCTTTAAAAGCTCCATGTAGTTTTGTTCAATTATTCCTAAAGCGTATTCGTCATTACAGGAAATATAAAATTCGCCGCCGCTTAAAGATACCGGCTTTAGTTTCACAAAAAAACAGTCAAAAGCAAATTCGGAAATAGTTTTTTTGCACTCCTCACAAATAACCGCCCAAATATCTTCTATAGAATTTACAGGCATTATGTAAACCACCCTTATATATATAATTATAATAATATAATAATCTAATGTATTATACCATATAAAAGCAAAATTTTCAACTTTTTTACACCCAAAAAAGTGCATAAAAACCGACAAAAATGTTAATGATTTTAATGGTGATAGTATGAGCTTCAGAACCGACCTTGCAATAGAGCTTAACAGCAAAAAAAGCTTGGAGGAAAATACCGAAAAAATAGGTGAAATAGCTTTGACCGAAATAAGGGTTGAAAACGACAGGCAGTCTGCTGAAATAAACCGACCTAAGGGAACATATATAACAGTCCAGTTTCCCGAAATTTTAAAAATGACCGACAGCGAAAATCTCGAAAAAGCAATAAAAAAAGCCCTAAGCGTGCTTTTGCCTAAGCCTTTGGAAAAAATACTTGTAGTAGGGCTTGGAAATACCGAAATAACCCCTGATTCTATAGGACCTTTGACTGCAACACAGCTACTGGCTACCCGTCATATATGGGGTGAATATGCCGAAAATTTAGGGCTTCACGGTCTTAAAAGTGTCAGCGTTATATCGCCAAATGTTTTAGGAAAAACGGGAATAGAGGCCGCAGAGCTTGTAAAAAGCGTGACAGATAGCATAAAACCCCAAGCGGTAATAGCAATTGATGCTTTAGCGGCAGGCAGTACATCACGACTTTTCAGAACCGTTCAGCTTTGCAACAGCGGAATTTCTCCCGGTTCGGGTGTTAAAAACTCACGCAAGGAGCTAAGTCAAAATACCCTTGGTGTTCCTGTTATTGCTTTAGGTGTGCCCACCGTGGTAGACACGGGAATAATAGCCGAGGAAAGAGGCGGAATTAAAAATGAAAGCACCACCGAAATGGTGGTAACTGCAAAGGATGTGGATATTTTATGCCGCAAATTAAGTGAAATATTGGCACGCTGTCTTAATATATTCCTCCAGCCTGAAATTGACCCCGAAATAATTTTAAGCTTGGTCTAAATAAAAAAACTCCTTCATAAAATTAGTATGAAGGAGGGGATACAGATGCAAAGGGCAGGCTATGTAAGACTTTTGGTGTCGCTTTTTGTATGTTTTTCGGTAATACTTTATAATTTTTTCGGTTGGATTTCCCCTTTTTATGAGACACAGGCGGTAACAGCCGTCCCTGCAACAGACGGTGAGGTACTTCAGGAGGAATCAGTCTCACAGGATACTCTGGCAGACACAACGGAAAGTCAACCCCAAGAAACCGCACAATCACAAACACAAACCTCATCACAGAGCACGGAAAGTATAGCAGTCTCTGCCGGTGAAGTAAAGGGTCGGATAATATCAAAATATATTTCGCCATACAGTGCTGCCTTGTCCTATAACAAGGTTTATATCAAGAACAGTACAGGCATAGATATAGATATAAAAAAGCTTACAGAGGCGGCGCTGGGCTTTAGTATAGAACAAAATGAGTCACCTCAGGTGCTTATAGTCCATACCCACGCTACAGAAAGCTTTATGAGTACTGACAGCACCTATTATACCAACGATTTTTCCCCTCGAAGTAAGGATAATTCCAAAAACATGGTAAAAATCGGGGATATAGTGGCTGAAAAGCTTAACAATGCCGGAATAAAGACCCTGCACGATGTCACACTTCACGATTACCCCGAATATACAGGCAGCTATACAAGGTCGGCAAAAACTATAAAAAGCTATCTTAGCAAGTACCCCGACATTAAGATAGTGCTTGATTTGCACCGTGATTCGGTAGCCTCGGGAGAAAGCGACAAGGTAAAGCTTGTAACCGAAATAGGCGGTAAAAAGGCGGCGCAGGTAATGCTGGTAATGGGCTCGCAAACGGGCAGTGTAACGGGTCACCCCAACTGGCAGGAAAACCTGAAGCTTGCTTTTAAATTACAGCAAAAATTAGAAAATAATTATCCTACCCTTGCACGACCCTTAATGTTAATGTCAAAGCTTTACAATCAAAATTTAACTACGGGCTCACTTCTGTTGGAATTCGGCACCGACGCTAATTCGTTGGAGGAGGCTTGCTACTCCGCTGAGCTTGTAGGAAATGCATTGGCAGAATTACTTAAAGAATAAAAGGAATGATAAACATAAAAAGGAAAAGCTTGTTTTTCAGAACATTTTATATTTCGTCTGTGGTCGTTTTTTGCCTTTTTTTCGGAATTTACGGCACCGTTAAGGCATACGAAAGCATTCGCCTTGTGGCATTCGGGGAATACCGCAAGGCGATTGAAATCGAAAAGGACAGTATTAAGATTTTTGATTTTGAGATAAATTTTTAGACTGAGTTTGTTGAAATATATGATAATATTTAAATTGTCAAGCACTCTTAGGGGTGCTTTTTTAAAATGCATTTTCTATGTAATTAAGGGAGTATCCGCTTCCACTTTCAGGATTTTCTTTAACAGATACCAGCGCTACATCAAAGCGTGGTTGCAAAGCGGTTTCGGTTTTGGAAAGATAGTCCTCGGCGGTGAGTATAAGCCGCTTTCTTTTGCGAATATCCACCGCATATTCGGGCGGCACAAGACTTCCGTCCTTTCTGGTTTTAACCTCTACAAAAAGGATAAACTCGCTGTTTTCGGCAATTATATCGATTTCTCCGTAACGGCATTGGTAGTTGCGTTTAATTATTGTAAAGCCCTTTTTTTGCAGAAATCGGGCTACCATGCTTTCTCCCTTTTCTCCCGTTACACCTATGTTCATATGCTTCCACCTAACAGCTTTTTTAAAAAAGAGGGGCGGTGAACGGGGGAAACACCGTGTTTTAAAATAAGGTCGGTATGCTCCTTGGTGCCGTAGCCCTTGTGCTTTTTAAAGTTATATTCGGGGTACTGCTTATCGTACTCTAACATTAAACGGTCACGGGTAACCTTTGCTAAAATAGATGCCGCCGCAATAGAACAGGACTTAGCGTCCCCCTTAACCACCGTTTCACATGGAATTTTAATGTCCTTTGGCACACGGTTACCGTCAATAAGGGCATAGTCAGGTTTAATTTCGAGCCCGTCAATAGCTCTGTTCATAGCTATAAAGGTAGCCTCTAAAATATTCAATTTTTCAATTTCCTCAATACTTCCGAAGGCTACCGAATAGGCTAACGCCTTATCACAAATTACATCATATAAGGCCTCACGTTTTTTCTCGCTTAGCTTTTTAGAGTCGTTAAGACCTTCAATTTCGCAAGTCTCGGGTAAAATTACCGCCGCCGCACAAACAGGGCCAGCTAATGGGCCCCTGCCTGCCTCGTCCACACCGCAAACAAGCTTAAAACCTTTATCCTTTGCCGAGGTTTCAAAAGAAAAATCAGGCATTTTCTCCCGCCCTTTCAAGTGAAATAAATCCTATTTTGCAGTTGCGGTATTCCTCTAAGAGCATGTTAGCCGCCCTTTCGGTATCGGTTTCCCCTCCACGGATAACCATACCCCTCTTTTTGCCTATCTGAGAAAGAAGGTCGTAGCTGTCGCAGTCAAAATCAAGCTCACCGTAGCGCTTTATTAAAAGCTCACGGTAATCGGCGGACAAATTCTCCAAAAGCCGCATTGCAAGCAGCTCGGTATCCAAAATCCTGTCCTTTACAGCACCTGTAAAAGCAAGCCTTTCGCCGACGGTTTGATCCTCAAACTTAGGCCATAAAACACCGGGGGTGTCCAAAAGCTCCAACTGCTTGTCTATAGTAAACCATTGGTTACCCCTTGTAACTCCGGGGCGGTTTTCAACCTTAGCTTTGGTATTTCCTGCTATTCGGTTTATAAATGAGGATTTACCCACATTTGGTATTCCTACCACCATTACTCTTAACGGCTTTCCTACCATGCCTTTTTTAGCGTAAGTCTCAAGGCGGTCTGCAAGGACGGTTTTAACGGTATCCTTAAAGGCATTCAAGCCTTTGCCCGATTTACAGTCTATCGGTATAGCGGCAATGCTTTGGGATTTATAGTATTTTATCCAACCGTCGGTAACGGCTTTATCTGCCATGTCGCATTTATTAAGTAAAATAATATGGGGTTTATCTCCGATAAGGCTTTTAAGCTCGGGATTGCGGCTGCTCATGGGTATTCTTGCATCCACAACCTCTGCTACGGCATCAATAAAGGGTAAAATCTCCTTAATTTTGCGCCGTGTTTTCGCCATATGTCCCGGAAACCACTGAATACTTTGCTGTGTATCACTCATTTATTGTCCAGCCTTCCTATTCTGTTAAAGGGGAAAATCCTGAATATTGCGTGACCTAAGATGTATCTCGTATCAACAAGACCGTTTTCACCTATTTGGGAATAGCGGCTGTCGAGAGAGTCGCTACGATTATCCCCCAGTACAAAAATGTAACCCTCGGGCACGAAAATAGGGAATTCGACATCACCGCTCCTTGTAGTAGGAGTGCTGATGTAATCCTCCTTTAAAGCAACACCGTCAACATAAACGGTACCGCTCTCGAAATCAATATTAACGGTCTGTCCCCCCACGGCTATTACCCTTTTTATAATGGGACCCTCGCTCATTTGCTGACCTTCAACCGAGTTCTCCACATTGCGTGAAATAACCACAATATCACCCTGCTCAGGCGTGTAGCCAAGGTTGGTTATTATAACCTTATCCGCAATTTCGCCGTCTTTGTTTTTTCCGTAAAGGGTGTTTCTCATAGAGTTACCGTCAATAGTAGCAACACGGAAAATAAAGCAGAATATAATTACCACCGCTATAACGGCGGTAGAAATTACCTCCAGCCACTCTATAACATCCTTGGAAACAGAGCGTTTTTCTGTGACCTCTACATGCTCCTCTGACAGTACAAAGGTTTCATCTATTTTAAATCCGTCACTGTCGGGCGTAGGATTGGGTTTAAAGTTCATACAATCACTCTTTTAAGTAAATTAAAAAAACACAAGGGGAGACCGGCGATTTTGCCCTGTCCCCCCTCATGAGTTCATTGAAATTAGATGAGTTCCTTAACTTTAGCAGCCTTACCGACTCTGTCACGCAGATAGTAAAGCTTAGCTCTGCGTACACGACCCTTGCGTACAAGCTCAACCTTAGCAACTGAGGGTGAGTGAACAGGGAATACACGCTCAACGCCAACTCCGTAGGAAACACGGCGAACGGTAAAGGTCTCGGAAATACCGCTGTTGTTCTTAGCAATAACGGTGCCCTCAAATACCTGAATTCTTTCCTTCTCGCCTTCCTTAATTCTTACATGTACCTTAACGGTGCTACCAATAAGAATTTCCGGAACGTCGTTTTTAAGACAGCTTTGTGTCAATTCCTTAATTGCGTCCATCTTTTTTCCTCCTTAATTTTTCACCAGACGTTCATAAATCAAAGACCAGAGGACCGTCCGCTTCAATGTCGAATTTTTCGGCAATGAACCCGCCCGTAAGGACCGAGCGACTCAAATGCTCAAAGATTATACCATAAAAGCAATTAAAAAGCAAGCATTATTTTTTATTTTACCAATTTATCGGCTCTAAGCCTGCATTTTGGAGCAATTGATTGGTTTTAGAAAAATGCTTACAGCCGAAAAATCCACGGCTTGCCGATAAGGGACTGGGGTGCACCGACATCAGCTTTTTATGTAACGGATTGGTAATTATCTCGGCTTTTCTTTGGGCATATGCGCCCCAAAGCAGGAAAACTACAGGAGCTTCTTTCTTATTAAGCTCGGATATTACCCTGTCCGTAAAGGTCTCCCACCCCATTTTGGCGTGGCTTGTGGGTTGCCCCTCACGTACCGTCAGCACAGCGTTTAAGAGCAGTACCCCCTGCTTTGCCCAGTCGGTAAGCTCCCCGTGGGAGGGGATTTCTTTACCAACGTCGGAATTCAGCTCTTTGAAAATATTTTTAAGGCTGGGCGGCGGTACTACACCTTTTTTTACCGAAAAGCAAAGTCCGTGTGCCTGACCGTAGCCATGGTATGGGTCCTGACCGATTATTACAACCTTTGTATTTTCAAATGAGGTATATTTAAGGGCATTAAAAATATTGTGCATATCGGGGTAAATTCTTTGCGTGGAATATTCCTTTTTAAGAAACTGTCTCAAAGTTATGTAATAAGGCTTTTCCCATTCATCCTTTAAAATGTCATCCCAATCGTTGCCGATATTAACCATTTTTTAATCCGCCTTTATTTTAAATTTATCTTTCGTAGCCTGCGGACGTGCAATGCACGTCCCGACATTAAATTATACATCTAATTTACAAAGATCCTCAACCGTTTCACGTTTTACGGCTACGTAATCCTGACCGTCTTTAAGCATTACTACGGGAGGCTTTGGTATGCGGTTGTAGTGGGATGCCATTGTGTAGTTATAAGCACCCGTTGTAAGCACGGCTATAACATCACCTCGGCAGGGCTTTGGCAGGGGCACGTTCTCCTGAATAATATCTCCCGATTCACAGCATCTTCCTACAACAGAGGCTTTAAAATCACATTCCTTATCAGCCTTTGAAGCCAAAATTACGGTATAGGGGGATTCATATAGGGCGAAACGTGGGTTGTCGGTCATTCCGCCGTCAACCGATACGTAATTTTTATAGCCCTCAATTTCCTTAACACTGCCCACTGTATAAAGGGTCATACCTGCATCTGCTACAAGACTTCTGCCGGGCTCCATAAGGATTTCGGGTAGCTTAATATTAAGCTTTTCTGCCATTTTATTAAGTGCCGCTGCGATTTCGCCGATTTTCTCACGGTAGTCGATAACGGGGTCGGATTCAACATAACGAACACCCAAACCGCCGCCTAAATTCAAAAGCTTAGCCATATATCCCGTTTCGTTCTTAACTTCGGAAATAAAGCCTAACATTATTTCAGCCGCATCTATAAAGGGGTCAGACTCGAAAATCTGAGAGCCTACATGGCAATGAAAGCCTGAAAGCTCTAAATTTTCAAGACTTAAAGCCAGTTTAACGGCATTTTTAGCCGCTCCCGTTTCAATGGGGAAGCCGAACTTAGAATCTACAGAGCCTGTAGAAATTTTCTTATGTGTATGGGGGTCTATTCCCGGTGTTATACGAAGTAAAAGCTTTTGCTTTTTACCTAATTCGCCTGCAATTCGGTTTACGGCATTTAATTCATCAGCACTGTCACAAACAAAGTGACCTACACCGCTTTCCATTGCATACTTAATATCGCTGTCGGTCTTGTTGTTGCCGTGGAAAAAGGCATTTTCCATAGGAAAGCCGGCAGACTTGGCGGCATATATTTCGCCCATTGATACAAGGTCTACGTTTATACCTTCCTCTTTAACTATGCGGTAAATCTGCTTACAGGAAAAAGCCTTGCTTGCAAATTCGGGCAAAGACCCCTCGGGGAAAAACTCTGCCATAGCGTTTTTATAGATGCGGATATGCTCCCTTATTTTGTTTTCGTCCATCAGATAAAGGGGTGTGCCGTACTTTTCTGCCAGCTCTACGGTATCGTGGCCCGCAAAGGTAAGGTGTCCCTTACTGTTTATTGAAATATTATCGCAAATCATTTTAGAGTCCCTCAAATTAGATGTTAATACCTACTTTACGCATTTCGTCAAAAAGAATTTCTTTATGAGCATCCTCCATAGGTGTAAGAGGAAGTCTTAAATAATCCTCGCAAAAGCCCATTTTTGCCATTGCCGCCTTAACGGGAATGGGGTTAACCTCGCTGAAAAGTGCATTTATAAGGTGCAAATATTTTAACTGCATATCACGTGCACCCTTTGTGTCACCGCTTGCAAACCTTTTGCACATTTCGCTTGACTCTTTGGGAAGAAGGTTTGAAAGCACCGAAATACAGCCCTTTCCTCCTAAGGACATAATCGGTATTACCTGATCGTCATTACCTGAATATATGTTAATGTTATCTCCGCAAAGGGCAGCTATTTCTGCTATCTGAGAAATATTTCCGCTTGCCTCTTTAATAGCGTTAATCATTGGATGCTTTGCTAATTCTGCTACGGTTGCAGGGGCAATGTTTACACCTGTTCTTGACGGAACATTATAAAGAATTACCGGAACGGTAGATTTATCGGCAATAGCGGTAAACAGCTTTATAAGACCCTTTTGGGTTGCCTTGTTGTAATAAGGAGTTACTACCAATACACCGTCAACACCTACAGAGCAAGCAAACTCGGTAAGGCTTAAAGCGTATGCGGTATCGTTAGAGCCTGTGCCTGCAATAATCGGCACTCTGCCTGCCGCCTGCTTTACTGCAAATTCAATAGCACTGCGGTGCTCCTCGTCGGTTAAAGTAGAGGATTCGCCTGTAGTACCGCAGATAACAAGAGCGTCAATACCCTCGTCAATCTGCCAGTCGATAAGCTTGGCGAAAGCCTGATAGTTAATACCGTTTTCGTCAATGGGGGTGATAAGCGCAGTTGCCATACCTTCAAAAATAGGGGTTTTCATTTTTAACACTTTCCTTTTTAAAATTTTTACAATAAAAAATAGCCGATTGCTCGGCTACCAAAAAGCAGAGGGTCGGCAAAATATACCCTACCCTTAAAATCTGTTTTTCGATAGCTCTCCGCAAAAGCGACAGTAAAACGGATATTATTCCGGTTTACCAGACCCGATATCCGCCGATATCTGTCTTCGGCGACCGTTCCTTTCCCTTTCGGTATCCTCCCGCCGGAGTTAACACCCGAAAGCTACTGATAACAAATCGCACCTCTATCTGTTTACATTAAAATAACATATTATATTTGTTTTGTCAAGACTTATCTTAAATAATGTCGAAAACCTCAACAACTCCGCTTTTATGGTAAAGCGAGGGGGTAATCAAAAGTGAATAACCTTTACCGCAGTCGGCTGTCCACTCTACGGGTCGGCGGCGGGGTACGGCTGTAGCGGCTAGAAGCATCATAATAGCTCCACCGTGCATAATAACCCCTGCATTTTCGCAGCCCTTTTCTATCATATCAAGCACTATCTGATTAAGTCCAACGCAAAGCCGCTTTACAAAGTCGGAGTTTTCCTCTCCTTTAGGGGGAGCGGTGAGCTTTCCTGCCGCCCATTTGGCGAAATCGGGGTTGCCCTCTAATTCTGCGGCGGTTTTGCCCTCAAAATCGCCGAAATCATATTCGGTAAGGTTGGGAACGGTTATAATCTCACTGTCAGGGTAAAGCAGAGAGCCTGTCTGTCTGCAACGGAGCATCGGTGAGGAATATAGCACATCTATTTCGGGGTAGTCTATATCCTCTTTTAAAAGCCTTAGCTCGTTAAAGCCTTCTGGGCTTAGCGGCAAATCGGTTTTTGAGCCTATATACTGACCTAAATAATTTGCATCTGTAGCGCCGTGACGTATAAGGTGAATTTTTAAGGTTCTCATTCTAAACACTCCGTAATAATGCTGTTTGAAAGTAACATTCCGCTGTCAGTTAAGTAATAGCGGTCATTTTCTATATTCATAAGTCCGTTTTTTTGGAAAAGCTGTGCCTTTTTCTTAAAGGTGTCGGTTAAATTTTTGCCGAATTTTTCGCAGTATTCGGTTTCGGTTATACCCGATTTTAAGCGAAGTCTTAACATTATAAATTCTTCTGCGCCTCCGCCTTCTCCGTCAGGAATTGGGGAATTGCCCTCAATAAACCCTTTAAGGTCACGGGGGTAGAAAAAACGCTTGTTAGCCATAAAGGAATGAGCTGAAGGACCCAACCCTAAATAATCCGCACCTAACCAGTATTTAAGATTATGTCGGCTTTCAAAATCTTTCTTTGCAAAGTTTGAAATTTCGTAATGTCCGTAGCCTTTGCCCTTTAAATAATCACACATTAAAAGGTATTGGTCACAAACGTCATCGTCATCGGGTAAATTAAGGTTCTCCGCTTTTTTGTAAAAAGCGGTATTTTCCTCGATTTTTAAAATATAGGCAGAAATATGCTCTGGGTTTAAAGCCACAGCTTTTTTAAGGCTTTCTGTAAGGGTATCCTCGTCAGAATCAGGCAGACCAATCATCAAATCAAGCGAAATATCGGAAAATCCTGAATTTCGGGCGATTTTCACCGTGTTTTCAGTGTCGCTAAAGGTATGGGTTCTGCCTAAGCTTTCAAGCTCTCTGTCAATTCCGCTTTGCATACCGATTGATAGGCGGTTTACCCCAGCCTGCTTTGCAAAATATAAAATTTCCTCGGCATTTCCCGTAGGGTTCATTTCAAGGGTTATTTCGGTTTCGGGCAAAACATTAAAGCTTTCCTTTACTGCTTTTATAACATCGGGCAGTCTGTGGTTTAAAAGAGACGGTGTTCCTCCGCCGAAATATATAGTATCAATGGGGCGGTGGAATTTACCGCCCCATTGGTTAATTGACCTTATTAAAGCCTTGCAATATCGGTCGATTTGAGTTTCATCCGCAAAGCCTGAATAAAAATCGCAGTATCTGCACTTTTTTTGGCAAAAGGGTACGTGCAGATAAAGTCCCCCGTTATCAGTCAATTATCTCACCGATGCAGCTGCCGGGAACACAGGCGGCATTAGCTTCGTCGGTATCGATATGCATAGCAAGAGCATAGCTGTCACTAACACGTGCTACAACATCGCCGAAAACAAGTGCTCTGCCTTCGGTAGGGATTTTAACACTTACTATCTGCTTGTCGGTAATGCCGTACTTCTCAGCATCAGCAGTAGTCATATGTATATGACGCTTTGCTGCGATAACACCCTCGCTGATTTCAAGCTCACCTGCGGGGCCGACAAGCTTACATGCGCCGGAGCCCTTAATGTCGCCCGACTCTCTGATAGGAGCGGTAACACCGATGGAGCGTGCATCTGTAAGGGATAATTCAACCTGAGTATCAGGACGGACGGGACCTAAGATAGATGCTTTCAGGGATGCTTTGGGTCCTACAACGGTAACCTTTTCCTCGCAGGCAAACTGACCCGGCTGGGAAAGGTCCTTTTTATTTGTAAGCTCATGACCTTTGCCGAAAAGTATCTCCAAAGCTTCTTGAGATACATGAACGTGACGGGCGGAAATTTCAACCAATACTTTCTTTTCCATTTGAAAGACTCCTTTTTATTCTTATAATTTTATTTTAGCACATTTTCAGCGGTTTTCAACTGTTATTTATAAAATTCCTCTGCTATACGCACAGCTGCCATAGCATCCTTAGCGTATTTATCAGCACCTATCATATCGCTATAGCTTTGTGTTAACACCGCTCCGCCTACCATTACGCATATTTCGGGGTCGGCTTTGTGTAACTGCCTTACCGTTTCCTCCATACTGGGTACGGTGGTGGTCATAAGAGCGCTTAAACCTACTAATTTACAGTTGTCTTTAAGTGCGGTCTCGACAATTTTTTCAGGCTCAACATCTCGTCCTAAATCGGTAACCGTAAATCCGTAGCTTTCAAGCATTACCTTTACAATATTTTTGCCGATATCGTGAATATCACCCTTAACGGTGGCTATTACTACCTTTTTAGCGCTGTCTGCTGAATTTACGGGGATTTTCCTCTTTGCAATATCTATTGCCGCAACTGCCGCCTCGGCGCTCATTAAAAGCTGGGGCAAAAATGCCTTTTTAGCTTCAAATGCCGCTCCTATTTCATTAAGGGCAGGTATAACGTGGCTGTTAATTATATCAAGGGGAGAAATTTCTGTCAGCAGTTTTTCTGCAAAGCTTTCCGACTCGGCTTTAAGTCCCTTTAAAACTGCCGTTTTAAGGTCGCCTGCCTTGACGCTCTGTGCGGTTTCTGCTGTTACACCCTCGGCATAGGCTATATATTCTCCGAAAGCAGGGTCAAAGCCATTAAGCGCCTTAAAGGAATAATATGTGTTCATCATTCCTTGAGAAAAGGGGTTCATAATAGCAAGCTTTAGTCCCGAATGTAGGGCATTTGCAAAGAACACCGTGTTTATAAGCTCACGCTTAGGCATACCGAAGGAAATGTTGGATACACCCAAAACGGTGCTTATGCCCATTTCATTTAACATACTCACCGCTTTAAGGGTGGTTTCAGCCGATTTCGGGTCGGAGGATACGGTAAGTGTTAATGGGTCTACTACAATATCCTTTTTATCAATTCCGTATTCCTTTGCGGTTTCGATTATTTTAAGTGCAATTTCCACTCTGCCCTCAGCAGTTTCGGGAATACCGCTTTTATCAAGTGTCAGCGCTACTACCGTTCCGCCGTACTTAGCAACTAAGGGGAATATTTTTTCCATACTCTCCTTTTCGCCGTTTACCGAATTTATAAGAGGCTTGCCGTTGTAAATTCGCATTGCCGCCGCCATAACCGACGGGTTTGAGGTGTCGATTTGCAGAGGTGTATCGCAGACCGCCTGCAAGGCAGTAATGGATTTTACCATCATTTCCTTTTCGTCAATTTCGGGAAGACCTACGTTAATGTCCAGTACCCCGACGCCCGTATCCGCTTGGGAAAGACCCTCATTTACAATGTAATTTATATCTCCCTGACGTAAAGCCTCTTTGAATTTAGACTTGCCTGTCGGATTTATGCGCTCACCTATAAGAATGGGAGCATCACCTATAACTACACCGTGTGTGTAGGAGGATACTACCGTAATATTCTTGCTTTCTGTGGGTGTATAGGGCAAATCCCTGCACTTTTCCACCGTTCTTTTAATAAATTCGGGGGTAGTTCCGCAGCAACCGCCCAAAACAGCAGCTCCGCACCTTGCAATTTCCACCATACAGTCCGAAAAGCTTTCGGCATCTACATTATAAACCGTTTTGCCGTTTTCCACTGTGGGAAGCCCTGCATTGGGGTTAACTATTATCGGTGTCGAGGAATACTCGGCTAACTTTTTAACTACGGGGAGCATTTTGTCAGGTCCTAAGGAGCAGTTAAGACCCAGCGCATCAACCCGCAAGCCTTCGAGCATTGCTACCATTGCTAAGGGGTCGGCGCCTGTCATTAAATTTCCGCCCTCGTCATAAACATTGGTAACAAATACGGGAAGCGAGCTATTCTCCTTAGCCGCTAATACTGCCGCCTTAGTTTCCAAGCTGTCGTTCATTGTTTCAATGATTATAAGGTCGGCGCCTGCTTTTACACCTGCTTTAACATTTTCGGCAAAAATCTCTACCGCTCGCTGGAAAGAAAGGTCGCCTAAAGGCTCTAAAAGCCTGCCTGTGGGACCGATATCGAGAGCTGCGAATTTTTCCGCCTTGCCGTTTATAGCATTTTTAACACAGCTTATACCCGCCTCAATTAGTTCGGCAAAATTTTCATACTTTTCACAGTTTACTCCAAAGGTGTTGGAGGTTATAATATCCGCTCCTGCCTCTAAATAAGCCTTGTGTATCTCTGTTATTTTATCGGGGTTTGTAAGGTTCCATATTTCGGGTGCCTCACCCGCCTTCAGTCCCATGCCTTGCAGTAGGGAGCCCATTCCGCCGTCACAAAAAAGACGTTTCTTTTTTAATAATTCTCTAATCATCTTGTACTCCTAATATCGCCGTAACCGATTTTTGCGGCACCATTAAAAATCCCTTTGTTAGGGTTATGCCTACATTTTTGTATGCCGAAAGGCGCTCTAAAATAATCGGTTGATTTTTTAAATCCAAATCCCCGTAGCCGGCGCTGAAACGCATAGGCTTTTTATTTTCGCCCCGTAAAAAGCTATCGGCATAGTCACACACTGCCTCCACCGCCGCCGAGGAAAGGGCATCGGCAATAAAGCCTTTGGCAGGAGAAAGCGACAAACATCTTGCTATAAACCTATCGGTGCTGACCCCAACGGTTGCCGCCAGTAAATAAGCCTTTTTACAGTTTTTAAGGTTTTCTGCTAAATTACGGCTTACAAGTTCCCCGAAATCAAAACGGCAGGTGTCCTCATTTATTATGGACACCTCGGTTTGGCTGTAGCAGAATTTTGGGGTAATCACCTTAAAAAGCTCGGCCTTACATTCCTCCACGGCGTTATCTGTGTAGCCTAACTTGGTTTTAAGACGGGCTGCTACCTCTAAATCCGAAAGGGTTATATCCTGTGGGCTTAAATTAACGGTCTTTATCATTTAATTATTTCCGAAAGGTTATTTTTAATCGCTCTTGCAACGTCAGGGTGATTCATGGAATAAACATGCACCGCATTTATTCCGTTTGCGTACAAATCGATTATCTGCTCGGTAGCAAAGGCAATTCCTGCCTGCTTCATAGCGGCAGGGTCGTCGCCGTATCGGTCAACAATGCGCAAAAAGCGTTGCGGGAGAGCGGCTTCCGAAATAGAGCATATACGCTTTATTTGTGCGGCAGAGGTTACGGGCATTATGCCGGCAACTATCGGCACATCCACACCGCCTTTTAAGGCACGGTACATAAAGTTATAAAGCACATTGTTATCAAAAAACATCTGTGTGGTTAAAAATTCACAGCCTGCTTCGCATTTAAGTCTTAAATGCTCTATATCCTCACGGCTGTTTTTGCTTTCGGGGTGATTTTCCGGATAGCATGCACCGCCTATGCAAAAACCACCGAAATCCTTGATTTCCGCCGCCAATTCACTGGCATAGTGATAGTCGCAAAGGCTTATATCGGTGCCTGCTACAATATCGCCACGTAAAGCTAAAATGTTTTCAATTCCCTTTTCCTTTAAAAGGTTTAACTGCTCTTTTACCATTTCTTTTGTGGAGGAAATGCAGGAAAGGTGTGCCAGAGGTGTCACACCCTGAGCCGCAACCTCTGCGGCAATAGAGGCGGTATACTGTGAGGTGCCGCCGCCTGCACCGTAGGTAATGCTCATAAAGCTGGGCTTAAGGTCGGCAATCTCGTCAGCCGCCGCCTTTACCTTTTCAAATTTGTCACTTGTCTTAGGGGGAAATATCTCAAACGAAAGACTTGGCTTTTCTCCCTTTATAATATCAATTACTTTCATAGTCTTACCTCAAAAATTCAGAATAGCCTTCGCCGTACTGCACACAGCGTGAAACACGGCTTAGTGTTGCGGAGGAAATGTCACATTCCTCTCTTACACGTTGATAGGTTTTGCCCTCCATTAAAAGCTTTGCCGCCTTTATCCTTTGAGCCATCTGCTCGATTTCTTTGACGGTGCAAAGGTCGTAAAACAGCTTTTTGCAGTCCTCCACAGAGTGCAAAGAGGCGATAAGCCCGAAAAGCTCATCTATCATTTTATTGTCCGCTTTTTTAGTTGCCATTAGTCTCTATATCCTTATTTAAAAAACTTCTGGTTTTAGCTGATTTTGGACTTAGGAAAACCTCCTCGGGCGAGCCGTATTCCTCAATAACACCGTCCGCCATAAATATTACCTTATCCGAAACACTGCGTGCAAACTCCATTTCGTGGGTTACAACAATCATTGTACTGTCACCGCTTTTTAGGTCACGGATAACACGCAATACCTCACCTGTAAGCTCGGGGTCGAGAGCGGAGGTCGGCTCGTCAAAGCAGAGAATGTCGGGTTCGAGTGCCAAAGCTCGGGCAATTGCCACACGCTGTTGCTGACCGCCCGATAATTGGCAGGGGTAGCTGTCCTTTTTATCTGTAAGCCCCACCCTTTCAATAAGGGCATTGGCTTTTGCCTCTATCTCCTCAGGAGTTCCTCTTTTTAAAAGAGTAGGTGCTAAGGTTATATTTTTAAGGACATTATACTGCGGAAAAAGGTTAAAGGACTGAAAAACCAAACCGAAATGCAGTCGGTTCTCTCTTATCTCGCTGTCACTTAATTTTTTAACCGAGGATGCGTCGAAAATCTGCTTTCCGTTTACCGAAATTGTGCCGCTGTCTGCAAATTCAAGGAAGTTAAGACAGCGTAAAAGGGTGGTTTTTCCGCTTCCCGATGAGCCTATAATCGACAGTACCTCGCCTTTATTAAGGGAAAAATCAAGTCCCTTTAAAACCTCTGTTTTGCCAAAGCTTTTCTTTATTCCTTTTACTTCTAAAACAGACATGTTTTCCCCTCCTTATGCCTTAAAGTAGCTTAATTTCTTTTCGATATATCCGAAAAGAAGCGTAAGAACTCCGCAGAAAATAAGGAAGTATGCGCCCGTATAGAAAAGGGGCCAGATAATACCCTTGCCTGCAAAACGCTCTGCCGCAAGGAGAATTTCACCAACGGCTATAACACGGGCAAGTGAGGTGTCCTTAACCAGAGTTATTATTTCGTTGGACATTGGCGCTACAATTCTTTTTATTACCTGCAAAAGTATTATTTTAAAGAATATCTGGGTCTTGGTAAGTCCTAACACCTGACCCGCTTCGTACTGACCTTTGGGAGTGCTTTCAATTCCCCCACGGAAAATCTCGGAAAAATAGCAGGCATAGTTAATAACAAAGGCGATAAGCGCCGCCATCATACGGTTGCGCATAGGTACTGAGAAAACCAGTCCCGGAACGTAAAAAACAACAAAAAGCTGAAGCATAAGAGGTGTTCCTCTTATGCACCAGACAAAAATCTTGATAAGAAGGCTTAACGGCTTGAATTTTGACATCGAGCCAAAGCTTATAATAAGCCCCAACGGAATAGAAAAAAGCAGGGTTTCGAGAAACAACCTGCAGTTTTCTAAAAATCCCGCAGCAAGGCTTAAGGTAACCTGCTGGAAAGACATCATATTTACCTCGTAAAATTATTTGGATTTAACTACCTTAACCTGCTTGTTCTGCATATAAGGAATGGAAATGCTCATGTTTTCCTCCCTCTCCTCGGTAATGGTCATACCGTTCCAGATGCAGTCAATATTCTTAGCGGCAAGCTCGGTTTCTTTAGCAGACCAGCTTATTTCCTGAAATACAGCTTCAACACCAAGCTTGGCACAAACGGCCTTTGCAAACTCGGTTTCAAAGCCTACAAGCTCGCCTGCCTCGTTTTCATAGTTCATAGGTGCGAAGTAGGTTATACCTATAACCAAAGTGCCCTTATTCATTACATATTCATAATCCGAATCGGTCTCTGCCTGAGCGAAAGCGTCACTTTCCTCATCACCTAAAAGTATACCGTCAAGCTTATAGTTTTTTGCAATATTTACAAGCTCGCCTGAAGTCTTTAATTCTCTAATGATTTCGTTTACCTTTGCTGTCAAATCGGAGCCTTTTCTGAAAGCAATGCCGTATTCTTCTTCGGAATAGCCCTCACCGTCAATCACAAGACCTTCATAGTCGGTACCTGCACCAATAGAGCCGATAGACATAACATAGTCAACAATTGCGGCATCTGCTGTGCCTGCGTTTACTTCCATAAGCGCTTTAGCCTGAGTATCAACAGCGGTGTATGTATAGTCGGCGAAATCCTCGTTTTCGCAAGCCACCGATTCACCGGCAGATTCCTTTTCAGCAACAAGGATTTGTTCACTGTTGCCACACGCTGCAAAGCATAGCAACATAGCAGCACACATAAATAAAGCTATAATCTTTTTCATTTTTAAGTAACCCCTTTTGGTTTTTAAAATTTTCTTTGTGGATATTATACTTCATTAAACTAAAGTTGTAAAGTGTTTTTTGAAATTTTTTCAAAAAACACCTTACAATATAAATGTTTATTTTAATGTTCTCAAGGAATTGAGTATAGCTATAACCAATACTCCTACATCGCCTATTACTGCAAGCCACATGGTTGCGTTTCCCGTGGCGCTTAAAATAAGTATAAGCAATTTTACCGCAATGGAGAAAATTATATTCTGCCTTGCAATGCTAAGAGTTCTGCGTGAAAGCTTTAAAGCCTGCGGTATGCGTTTAAGGTTATCGTCCATTATAACAACGTCGGATGCCTCAATTGCCGCATCACTGCCCAGTGCTCCCATAGTAATACCTACGTGAGACCTTGCAAGCACGGGCGCATCGTTAATACCGTCTCCTGCGAAAATGACTTTATGACCATTTTCTATAAGCTCCTCCACAGCCGATACCTTATCCTGCGGCAGAAGCTGAGACTTAAAGGTGTCTACACCCAATTTGTCGGCTACCTTTTGGGCAATGCTTTTGTTATCACCTGTAAGCATAACGGTGTTTTTTATGCCCAAAGCTTTAAGATTTTTAATAAGGTTCGTAGCCTCGGGCTTAATAACGTCCTCCGCCAGAATATAGCCCTTGTAATCGCTGTTCTTAGCGATATGAACGGCGGTTGCAGGCAAATCCTTTTTGTAATCAGCTCCCGCCTTTTCCATTAAGGCGGCATTGCCAAAATAATAGGTTTCACCGCCGATTTGAGCCTTAATACCCATTCCCGCAGCCTCGGTTACCGACTCTGCCTTATACGGGTTTTCTCCCTTTACTTCACGGCAGATGCACTTTGCTATCGGGTGGTTGGAGTTTTTCTCAGCCGCCGCAGCAATATACAGCAGGCTTTCTTCGTCAGTATCAACGGCGAAAACCTTTGTAACCTTAAATTCGCCCGAAGTAAGTGTTCCTGTTTTGTCGAAAACAGCGGTGTCGGCACAGGCAAGCTTTTCTATAGCCTGCGAGCCTTTTATAAGTATTCCCTTTTTCGCTCCCGAGCCGATACCTCCGAAAAAGCTTAGCGGTACCGAAACTACAAGCGCACAGGGACAGGATACTACTAAAAAGGAAAGTGCTCTGTAAATCCAGTCCTTAGGGTCACCCCAAATTACAGAGGGTATAATCGCCAAAGCTAAAGCCGAGTAAACAACTATGGGCGTATAGTACCTTGCAAATCGGGTAATAAAGCTTTCGGTTTTTGCCTTTTTCTCGGCGGATTTTTCGGTAAGCTCTAAAATTTTCGCCAGCGTGCCTTCACGGTAGATGCTTGTCACCTTTACGGTAACTGCTCCGCTTAAATTGACTGTACCCGAGAAAACGGAGTCACCAACCGTTTTATCCTGCGGCAGGGCTTCACCTGTAATAGACGAGGTGTCAACACTTGTATTTCCCTCAATGATTATACCGTCAAGAGGAATACGCTCCCCTGCCTTTATAAGTATAATTTCACCTGATGCCACCTCGTCTGTGGGGACAACGGTTTCCTTGCCGTCCTTTAAAACCGTTGTAACATCGGGCTTTAAATCAAGCAGTGCTTTAATGGAGTTACGGCTTTTGCCTGTAGCGATGCTTTCAAACAGCTCGCCTACCTGATAGAAAATCATAACTCCTGCCGCTTCGGGGTATTCCCTAACAATAAAAGCGCCTAAGGTTGCTACCGTCATCAGGAATTTTTCGTTCATAACCTTGCCTTTTGCTATGTTCTTAAACACCTTTGTAATTACATCGTGTCCGGCAATAATATAAGCAAGAACGAAAATTCCTATTTTGACAGGCTTTAAGGGCATAAATACCCCCAAAACACAAATTGTTGCGGAAATCAGAATTTTTGTAAGCCTGAATTTTTGTTTGTCAGTCATTTTTATCACCTTTCCTCTAATAAGTGCTCAAAGCCCTCGGCTACTATATCCCTTACGTGCTCATCCAACAGAAAATAATATATTGTTTTACCGTCACGGCGGTTGCCTACAAGCTTAGCGTCTTTTAAAATTTTAAGCTGGTGGGAAATTGCCGACTGGGTCATCCCCAAAAGCTCCGCTACGGCGCATACACAAAGCTCACCCTCTAAAAGGGAGTACATTATTTTAAGTCTCGTGGTGTCCCCGAAAATTTTAAAAAGGTCGGAAAGGTCGCATAAAAGCTCGTCTGTAGGCATTTCGTGGCGCACCCTGTTCAGTATGTCGTTATGGTTATGTTCCATATATGAGCCTCCGTTCATATGAATATCTATTCATATGTTAGCACAGATATTTCCCTTTGTCAATAGGTGACTTGAATATTTTTAAATTATGTGGTAAAATAGTTCACAACAAAATAAATGGAGGGTACAGGCTTTGCATTTACAGGAATCGGGCGAAATGTATCTTGAAACAATATTGGTTTTATCTAAAAGGTTAGGTCATGTGCGGTCGCTTGACGTTGCCGAGCATATGGGCTTTTCAAAGCCCAGCGTTTCCCGTGCGGTGGGACTGCTTAAAAGCGGCGGATATTTAACTGCGGATAAGGACGGTTATCTGTCTCTTACCGAGGAAGGACTGGAAATTGCCGGAAAAATTTACGAGCGGCATACTATCATAACAAGCTTTTTATGCAGTCTGGGAGTAGACAGCGAGACCGCCTCACACGACGCCTGCAAAATGGAGCACGATATAAGCGAAAATACATTTCTTGCCATAAAAAGGCATATGGAAAACATATAAGAAATATAAGAAAAAGCTCTGCCGTAAAAAGCAGAGCTTTTAAAATTATTCCCACTCAATCGTACCGATTGGTTTTGGAGTTAAGTCTAAGAGCACACGGTTGATACCGTCTACCTCGTGGGTTATTCTGTCGGTTATGCGGTGGAGAAGGCTGTAGGGGATTTCCTCAATAGTGGCGC
>JAFUOL010000016.1 GCA_017481865.1 Clostridia bacterium
ATTTCAACACCGCTGTTTAAAAGCATCTTAAAGGTATCTCTTGCGGAATGTCCTGTAGCTATAATAAGACAGTCACAAGGTATTTCATTGCCGCCTGCATTAACGGAAATAAGCTTGCCGTTTTGGGTTTTAATACTACGGAGCTTTGTATCAAAACGGATTTCTCCGCCAAGAGATATAATTTCCTCTCTGATACTTTTCACGACGTTTACAAGAATATCAGTACCGATATGGGGCTTTGCATCGGTTAGTATTTTATCGGGTGCGCCGTGGTGGTTTAAAACCTCCAGTACGGTACGGCTACGTGGATTTTTAATGCCTGTATTAAGCTTACCATCCGAAAAAGTGCCGGCTCCCCCTTCTCCGAACTGAACGTTACATTCGGGGTTTAATGGATTGCCGCCGAAAAAATCATTTACCGCCCGAGTACGGGTATCAACATCACCGCCACGCTCTAAAACTACGGGTTTAAGCCCTGCACGTGCAAGGGTCAGCGCCGCAAACATACCTGCGGGACCGAAGCCTGCAATTACGGGTCGGTTTTCAGGAATTTTTTCAGCTTTTTTCCAAACATATTCATTTTTTTCGTACGGTATTGCACCTTTATTGCGTTTAAGCACGGCTTTTTCATCGCCCTTAATGCTTACAAGCAAAGAACAGCAAAAATGCACATTATTTTTCTTTCTCGCATCTACCGATTTTCTGTAAAGCCGAGCAGCTTTAATACTATCGGTTTTAACCTTTAATTCCCTTGCGGCAATTTCTTTTAGACTATCGAAATCGGTATCAAGCGGTAAATTTACATTATTTATTAAAATCATTTATTTATCCTTTAAAATCGACTCGCATGCACAAAAAGCTGAGCTCCAAGCCCATTGGAGATTAAAGCCGCCACAGTCGCCGTCGATATCCAGAATTTCGCCTACTGCATAAAGACCCTTATCGGTTTTACTCATCATGGTTTTGTTATCAAACTGCCATGTTGCAAGTCCGCCCGAGGTCACCTGAGAATTGTTAAAGCCCGTTGTCCCCGTAACCGTAAAGCGCATACCCTTAATAATTGACGTAATTTTCTTCAATTTTCCAGTATCAAGTGTAGGTACGCTTTCATTCAGCTTACAGCCTGCCATTTTTAAAATAACCTGACCCAAACGTTTATTTAACATACCTGTAAAAAATTCGTCAAGATTTCGGTTTTTAAGGTTTTCAGTACGGATTTTAAGGATTTGCAGTAAATCTGAAAATTCCGATTGAGGCATTATATCAAGCAAAATTTCATAGTTGCCCTCATCCCTACTGACTGCACGTGAAACCTGCATAACGGGCGGTCCCGAAAGCCCGTAATCGCAGAACAAGGTTTCACCTGATTCTTTTCTTATTAGCTTGCCGCCATACTTCAAGGACACTTCTGCATCTACCTTAATGCCTTTAAGCTGTTTAACAATGTCGGTTTCGGTCTTTAGCTGAACAATTGCAGGGGCGGTTTTAACGGTCTTATATCCTGATTTTTTAAGTATATTAAGCATACTACCGTCACAGCCGAGACGCTCGCCTCCCGAATAAAGACCTGCCGCAATTATAACGTTTTTCGCCATAAAGGAAAGATTGTCCGCAATTACCTTATAATTACCGCCTGACACTTGAATGTTGGTAACCTTAGTTTCGGTATGGGTAATCACTCCTAATTCGTCAGCAGCAAAACGGAGACAGTCTACCACAGAGGAAGCTTGCAAGGATGCTGGATAACCTTTTTCATACTCATAAACAAAAGGTACGCCTAACTCCATAAAAAAATTCTCGCAAAAAATTCTGTCATACTTATTTAAAGCGTATTCGCAAAACTGCACATCCTCACCGTGATAACGGCTTATGTCAATTTCAAGATTTGTAATATTGCATCTGCCGTTTCCTGTAAGGGCAAGCTTTTTTCCTACACGGGGCAAAGCTTCAAGAATTCTTACCGATAAATCCTTATTTTGCTGTTTTAAATAAACTGCTGCACTTAGTCCTGCGGCTCCTCCGCCGATTATAATTACATCTGATACCATATTTTATATCCTATTTTTAAAATACATAAATAACTGGCACTTTATCATTCCGTTGTAAAGCTTACGGCGCTTGTCCGCAGTACGCCCGAAATGCTTTTCAAACTCGTCATGAGGGCTTATAATATAATATTTTCTGCCCTCGCCCTCTAAAAATCTTTCACCCATAGTCTGATAGAGCTTTTCGGCGGATTTAACATCCAGCAAGCGCTCGCCGTAAGGTGGATTTGTAATGGTAAGACAGCGCTTTGCAGGCGGTGTGAAATCAGCAATATCGGCAACACTTGCCTTAATGTAATTAGCAACTCCTGCTTTCCTTGCGTTTTCGAGGGTCAATTCTACGCATGCCTTATCAATATCATACCCCTGAGCCTGAAATTCTATATTGTGTCTTATTAAATCCTGAGCACGAGTGCGTTCCTCCTGCCAGACCTTTTGGGGTATAAAGCCGAAACGCTCAGCCGCAAAGTAACGGCGAAGTCCGGGGGCTATATTTGCCGCCATCATAGCAGATTCTATAAGCAATGTACCGCTTCCGCAAAAGGGGTCGAAAAGGATTGTATCAGGATAAATTCTTGCTAAATCGCACATAGCCGCCGCCAATGTCTCCTTTAGCGGTGCATCATTGGAATTGCGGCGGTATCCCCTTTTGTGAAGACCATCGCCCGAAGTATCAATCATCATAGTAACAAGGTTTTTGTGAATGGAAAAGCGGATTTTATATTCACTGCCCGTTTCTGCAAAGCGGTTAAGTGAATATTTAGTTTTTAGTCTTTCAACAATTGCCTTTTTAACTATTGATTGGCAATCGGGAATACTGAAAAGCTGTGAATTTATGCTCCAGCCGTTTACGGGAAAAGCATCGTCCTTGCCTATAAAATCCTCCCAAGGAAGCGCCTTTACACCGTCAAAAAGCTCTGTAAAGGTGACGGCGGTAAATTCGCCCAAAACTATCATAATACGCTCCGCAAAGCGTGAGCAGATATTCGCCCTCGCTAACATATTAAGGTCGCCTTTAAGCTTTACTCTGCCGTTTTCGGCGGCTACTTCATTAAAACCCATTCGGCGGAATTCGTCCGCCGCAATACTCTCTACCCCAAACAGGCAGGGAGCGGCTAAATTCAATTCGTTGTTCATTTTCTACCTCGCTTAATCTTATAAAAACAGCAGAACCGTCAACAGACGACAGCTCTGCTATGTATAAAGCTTATTTCACCGCACCGCGCTTTGAACGCTTAGCCTCGGGATTTTTTCTTTTTAAATCAGAAAATTTTTCGTCGCTTGTTTGCTTGAAGCGGCTCATCATCTCTTCAAAGCTTGCAGGCTCCTGCTTTTTGGGCATCCAAGTATAAGAACCGTCAGGCTTATAGTTATTAGGCTGACGTCTGCCCCTTTGTTCCCGCTCTTTAGGCGGATTTTCCGCTTCAAGAGCTTTTTTAATGCTCAAAGAAATCTTACCGTCATCACTGATATTAAGAACCTTAGCTTTTACAACATCGTTAAGCTTTACAAAATCCTTAATGTCATTAACGTAAGAACGTGCAACCTCGGAAATATGTACCAACCCCGACTTGCCTTCACCTAAATCAACAAATACACCGAAATTTGTGATACCGGTGATTTTCCCCTCAACAATCTGTCCTACCGTTAGCTGCATAAAGAAAAGTGCTCCTTTTAAAATAAAAAAATATAAATAAATCAGTTGCCTGAAATATCAATGAAAATCTGTTCGTCGGAATACACATACCCAAGTCGTTCTCTGGCCGCTTTTTCAATAATTTCCTTATCGGAATCGGAACTGAGCAATGCACGGTACTCCTCAATATCATTAAGTGTGGTGGCATATTGCTCGTTAAGGGCCTCAAGCTCCTTGCGGCTTTCGTTTAAGGTGCCCCAAAGGTTTGCCAATGTCACCGTAAAATAAGCACATACGCAAAGTATAAACAGACGCAGTATTAAGCTTTTATTCTTTTTTGATTTACGCTTCATAAAACAGCTCCGTAAAAAGCACAATTTATTCTTGCTTAGTATACAACAAACCCTTTGGTCTTTTCAAGAGTTTTTTTACTCTATTTTTACTATTTTTTAAAAAAGATGCGGTTTTTTTGAAAATTTTACCGAAAAAGCCCTCCAAAGCGGCGATTATTTTCCAAAAACCTTTGTCTACGGTACGGAAAATCTTTAAAATAAATTTTAAAACACCGCTAAGCACAGGTACTAAAATCCTCGAAAAAGTAAGCCGTAAAATAATAAAACCCAATATAAAGCCGAAAATTATGTAAAGCCTTATCTCGCCGCCGCTTTGGCTCAATAAAAAACAGAAAGCCGCTACAGCTACAACAGCAAAATAAAAAATATCCTGAAAGAAAACGGTTATAGCAGAGCATTTAAAGGAGAGCCGTACCGATTTTAATACATCGTAAAAAACCGAGAAAATCCCCCCTGCCAAAACAGCATATAAAAAGCTTAGGATTTGCAGGTTGCTGTCAATCTCCCACATAGCGTCACCTGAAAATACGGGATAAAAAGCCTCCGCTTTTTTCCTCGGCGGTGTAGACAAGGGCATGAATTTTCCCCTCGCCCAACAAATCGTAGGTTTTATTGTCAAAATTCAGAATGTGCAGTCCGTCACCCTTAATAACAAGCCTGCCCAAAAAGGTTTCGAGACAAACTGTTTCCTCGTCAAAGGAAACAACATCCTTAACACCTGTTAAGGTAAATTTTTTTCTGTCCTCCACGATTATATTATGATTTACCGGTTTTTTATCTTCCAAAATAAACACCCCATTCTACATTAAAATATATTTAATGAGAGGGCGGTTTATTCAATTAAATAACCTTATACATTGCGGCTGCATCATCCTTGCGCACGGTTTCGGTAACGTTTACAACCTCTGCCTTAAAATCTCTTGTTCCGAAGGAGATTTCTATAATGTCGCCTACCTTAATGTCGTAAGAGGCTCTGGCGGTTTTGCCATTTACGGTAACACGGCCAGCGTCACATGCCTCGTTAGCGACCGTTCTTCTCTTAATAATACGTGAAACCTTTAAATATTTATCTAATCTCATAAATTTGCCTTTCAAAAAAATTTAAGCCGCCCATTTTAGGACGGCTTGCTGTTAAAATGTAAATTAGTTAATGGAATCCTTTAAAGCCTTACCAGCCTTGAAAACAGGATTCTTGGAAGCAGCAATCTGAATCTTCTTGCCGGTCTGGGGATTGATACCCTCTCTGGCAGCACGCTCACGTACCTCGAAAGTACCGAAGCCAACGAGCTGGATTTTCTCACCCTTCTTGAGTTCTGTTGCTACGGTGTCGATAAAAGCTGCAAGAGCTTTCTCAGCATCCTTCTTGGCAATGCCGGATTTGTCGGCAATAGCTGCTACTAATTCTGTTTTGTTCATTTTAAGAACCTCCATAAAAAATTTTTTAACGCTTTAGTTCGTTTGAAAGCCAATCCTGTACCAAACAAAAAGTTCGTACTATATATATTTACCATACTTTAGAACAAAAATCAATAGATTTTAGTAATTTTTTTTACTTTTTCAAGAAAAACACATATTTTTAATTGCTTTTAGCTAAATTACGCTTATTTTATAAGCTTTGACAGCTTTTTTCCTAACGGAAAATCGGTAAAATCCGACCTATCAAAGGTTTTCGCAGCAATTAAAACCGCAAGATAAACCACCGCCGCCGCACCGATTGCCGCTACAGTTACGATACCTGATACGGAAATTCGGCAAATAAGTAAAGCGGTAACACCGCAGGCAAAAGCGGCTAAAAAAGGCTTGAAAAGTGTGTTTTTAATTTGCAGCTTATAGCCTGTTTTAAATAATGTAACAAGGTGGGCAAACATTACAAAGACATAGCAAGCGGCAGTACCTACAACAGCACCAAATATGTTAATATTCGGAAAAGCAGTAAATATAATATTGACTGCTGATTTAATAATTAGACCTACAGAAAAGTTAAGAAATGCTCTGTTTTGCTTGCCTAAAGCCTGTAAAACCGCCGTTAAAGGCATGGTAAGTCCTGCCGACAGAGCGGCAATACCGTAGATACACAGCATTTTTCCGCCGATAGCGGCAGTAGTGTCACCGAAAAGCAGGGACATTATGGGAGTTCCTACAAACATAAATCCGAAAGCCAAAGGAAAAGCCACAACAGATGAAAATTTTAATACCGAATTTATGCTTTTTTCAACCTCGGCTCTATGCCCTTTTACAAAAGCGGCAGAAATTATCGGCAAAGCACTTATACCTAATGAAACTGTAAAAGTAGGAATAAGGTTAAAAAGCGTAAAAGCCTTGCTTCTTATACCATAAAGAAAGGTGGGTAAGGTGTCGCCGCTCAATGTGCTTTGGTACATTTGGGCTATTGTACCAAAGCTATCAGTCATCATGCCCGACAACCGCCATTTAACGGTAACAGCATCTATAAAGGAAACAATACTTCCTGCAAATGAGGAAAAAACTATGGGCAAGGAAATTATAATGAGCTTTTTGATAAGTGTTTTATCGGTCTTAACCGATTTTTTCCCTGCGAATTTATAGGTTTTTGAAAAGGAAAATCTTAAATACAGGTATGAAAGCAGTGTTCCTGCACTAATTCCTGCCATTGCCGCCGCCGCACCCAAAGCGGCATTTCCTGTAAGCTTTACGGTTACAAAAGCCGCCGTAAGACCCAGCAAAACCTTAGACAAGGCCTCTATTACATTGGAAACTGCCGTAGGAGTCATATTGCGGCAGCCCTCGTAATACCCTCTGTAAACAGAGGAAAGACAGCAAAATATAACCGCCGGCGACATTGCAAGCATGCTGTAGGCGGTTTTCCCCGTTTTATCGGTAACAAAAACCAATGGCTTTGTTAAAATTAAAATAAGTAAAAAGCCCGCTATACCCGAAATCAGCAATACCCTTTTAAATATTTTAAGAGCGGTGTCAGCCTCGTCGGCTTTTTCACTTAATGAAAATCCTGATATTATTTTTGAAATTGCCACGGGTATTCCCGAAAGCGCAAGGGTGTATACCGGGGTATAAATATCATAAGCGAAGGAAAAATATCCAAAGCCTAAGTCACCTAAGCAGATGTCGGACGATAGGGGTATCTTAAAAAATGCCCCGATAAGCTTTACAAGCACAGTAGACAGCAGTAACACCGCCGCACCCTGTGTCAAGGTCTGTTCCTTTATTACCCTTTCTTTCATAAAGCTTGTCCGCAATCCATTAAGTATTTGCAGAAATCAATAAGTATGTCGCTGAGTAGGGTCTCGTTTGAGGTGTTCATTTCACGGTAGCTGTCAACAGCGTCGGCACCTGCATCGTCGGAAATACGTCTTAAAGCCAAGAACGGAGTGGACGAAAATTCGCAGACATAGGCAATTGCCGCTGTCTCCATATCGCAGGACATTGCGCCAAAGCTATTTTTAAGGTTGGTCCTCTGCTCCTCGTCACAAACAAAACGGTCACCTGTAACGGCAGTACCGATTTTTACATCAGGTAAAAACTCTTTAAACAGCTTTAAAAGCTTACCGCCCGCCTCGTAAATATATTTTTGAGAGGGTTTTTCACATGGCTTATAGCCTATACCCGTAAGGTCGAAATCATGCTCTAAAAAGTGGTCGCAAAGGCATACATCACCCCGTCTCACACCGCTGATACCGCCCGAAAGACCGTAGTTAAGTATAATATTACAGCCAATATCAACAAGATGTGCCGCCGCCGCAGCGGCATTTACCTTACCTATACCGCAAAGCACCGAAATCACTTCGGCGCTGTTACCGAGGTGATTTAAGACAAATTTATGACCTATTCTGCCGAGATAATAATACTCGGAGTGCTCTAAAGCAGAAATAAAATCGGCAAGGGGCTTATACTCGTCACCGTCGGCAACAATTATGCCGATTTTTAAATTATTCATCCGCCTCGTCCCCGCTTGCGAATTCAAGCTTAGCGCCACAGATGTTGCAGTATACCGAAAGGTTATCTATCGCCGCACCGCAGTTAGGGCAGCTACGCTTATTCTTAGCGGCATTTATATCCTCCCGAAGCTTATTTATCTTATCGTTTTTGTCCTTAATTTCCTCTACAAGGGCTTTTACGGCGACATCCTCTATTTCTGTATCCTTTATCATATCAAAATAAATTTTGCCCAGCGCCTCGTAATCCTTAGCACGCTTATTTTCTATAGCAGCTACGTCAAATTTTTGTTTCTGTGTACTTACAACTTCATTAGTTTTTTTGCAGGCAATATCAATTGCCTCTTTTGCCTTATTTACTGCATTATCAAAAAATTCCATAATTATACCTCCTATTATATTTAAAGTTTAACACAAATATATGAAATTTTCAAGAATACCTATCTGTTATATTTTCCGTTGCCTATAAATTCCCTTATAAGTGAGTTTTCGGGAACTAAATCGGGGTTAATGCTGTTAAATTTTTCAATTGCCGAAACTGTGCGCATAAAGTAATCGTAGCAGACGCAGTCCCTTGTAATTTCATGCTTTAGCTTTAAAAATTCATCACGGTAGACACACGGCTCATATACGTGAAGGGTGCGTATCTGCACATCGGCGGTATTTTTAAAGCGGTAGAGATATTTTCTCTCACCCTCAACAACACCATTCCAAAGAGATAAGGTATCGGCAACAGACGAGCCTCTGAAAATACGGTCACGAAGTGTCCGTCTGACAAGCCTTATCTGACGGCTGGAAAGCAGCTGTTCGCCGAAATTATCCTCAATGGAGCAGTTAACACTGATATAGACCTTAAAAATATTCTCGCTGGGTACAAGGTCGGTAATAAGCGGATTTAAGGCATGCAAGCCCTCTACAATAACTATACCGTTATCGGTAATATCTGCCAATCTGTCGTTCGGAATACTCTTTTTAGCGGTAAAATCGTACCGTGGGAGCATTGTTTTACCCGTTGTTATAATTTCGGTAAAGCATTTCCTTATTAGCTCTATATTTAAAGCTTGCACCGATTCATAGTCTCTTGACCCGTCAGGCAAAACAGGCAGCTTTTCGGGGGGATAATAAAAATCGTCCAAGGAGACAACTGTGGTTTTCTCACCGATTTTCGCAAGCCTTTCGCAAAGAATATGGGCAGAAGTTGTCTTGCCCGAGGCGGACGGTCCTGCTAAGGAAACGATTTTTATATTATCGTCATCTGCTATTTGTTTAGCGGCGTCATAGACCTCTTTTAAATACCTTTTCTCGGCGTCGGCTACAAGCTTTTCGGGATTAAGTGCGGCGTTATTGATTTCAGGTAGAGAATTTATCATAAAATTCCTTAATACCTTCCTTTCGGGAAATAATTTCATCGAATCTGTCTATATATTCATATGGATATTTGTAGTTAAAAATTCTTTCAATATAATCCCCGTTAGGCTCCCTTAGCTTTGTTACTGCCGATGCTCCGCAGGCTAAAATAGAATGGGTCTCGTCCATAATATAAACATTATAAAGGCACTCAAAGCCTTTTTTGGAATATCCCACGTTTTCAAGGTTTCCAACGGTTTTGCTCTGCCTGTACATATAATACGGAGCAATTTCTGCATTTGACAGCGTCTCGTGAGCAAAATCCACCATATCAGATGCCGTTTTGCCGGCCTCGATTTCGGGCAAGAAACCGCCTGTAGTCATATTTGAAGACCTTTTCATAGAAAGAGAATGAACTGTAACGCTTTCAGGGTCAAGGTCAATTACCTTATTTACGGTAGCCTTAAAGCTTTCTAAAGTATCGCTCGGCAGTCCTGCAATTAAATCCATATTTATATTATTAAAGCCGAGACTGCGGGCTAAACGGAAAGCATTAACTGTTTCTAAGGCAGTATGCTTTCTACCTATTACCTCGAGCACACTGTCATTCATAGTCTGGGGGTTTATGCTGATTCTCGTAGCTCCTCCTGATTTTATGGCTTTAAGCTTATCTGCCGTTACGGTGTCGGGTCTGCCGGCTTCCACGGTATATTCCCTAATACCACTTAAATCAAAGCTGTTATTTATAGCTTTCATTACGGTTTCTAACTGTTGGGCGGAAAGTGTGGTAGGTGTTCCGCCGCCGATATATACCGTTTCAAGTCTTAAATTTTTCTCCCTTGCTATTATACCCGTGTGTTCTATTTCTTTACACAAAAGCTCAACATACTTAGGTATAAGCTTTTCGGCTTTGTCTATAGAGTGAGAAACAAAGGAGCAGTAGGAACACCTTGTAGGACAAAATGGCACCGAAATATAAAGGCTGAAGGAATCAGGTCGGGACAGCGAGGTTATTTTATTTTCCCCGTTTACTGCCTCTTTACAAAGAGAAATTTTCTTATCGGTAACCTTTAAAGAATTTTTAAAATAATCCTCTGTGTTTTCCATACCGTTCTTTTTGCAAAGCCGTGAAAAAAGCTTTGCAGGGCGAACACCCGTTAGTATTCCCCACTGCGGAAAATACCCAGTCGCCCTTGTAAAACAGTCATAGAGACCTAACGCAAGCTTTAATTCCTGCTCCTTTTTCATATCGTCCGCACAGGTATCAATACTAAGCTTTTTATTGAAAATCTCACCGCCTATATAAAGCCTTGCAAAGGCATATTTTCCGTTTTCTGAAAGCTCAGTTACGGCGCAAAGGTCGGTTATTTCCTCGCTGTCGCAAAACATAATTTTCTCAAAGGGCATAAAAATTCTTACAAGCTTTTCAAGCTCATATCTAAAGTTATGGTTAATAAGACATAAATTCATAATTATTACCTGATATATGGATTAAACTGTTTTTCGTGGTCGATATCGGTAGAAGGTCCGTGACCTGAAAAAACCTTAATTTTACCGTCAAGCTCAAAAAGCTTATGAACGGAATTTATAAGCTTTCGGAGGTCTCCTGTAGGAAAATCGGTACGTCCTATCGACTCATAAAAAAGAGTATCACCCGAAAAAAGGTTATCATTAAGTAAATAGCAGACACCGCCCTCGGTATGACCCGAAGTATATATCACCTCAAATTCGAGGTCGCCGACGGAAAATTTTTCACCGTCTTTAAACAGTATATCGGCAGAAAAATGAGTTAAATCCACTCCGAATAATTGGGAAAGATTTTTATTAGGATTAGAAAGTCCGTCGTTATCAAATTCACCTATACCTATTTTAGTGTCGGTTTCTTCACTTAAAGTCTTTGCACCGCCTATATGGTCAAAATGAGCATGGGTAATAAGAATCAGTCTTTCCTTATTCTCATTTTTCTTTAAGAATTCGGTAACCTCTGCCGAATTTACAGCAGGGTCAATAACTACCGCCCCACTTTTACCTGACACAAGATAGCAGTTTGTACCCATATCACCTAAGGTAATTGCTTTAATTTCCATTTTTCCTCCAAATTTCGGTATCGTAAAGTATGGTTACAGGCCCGTCATTACAAAGACTTACCTTCATATCTGCACCGAAAACACCCTTTGCTACCTTATTTACTCCGTTTTTAAGCAACTCTTCACAGTAAATATTATAAAGCTTTTCTGCCGCTACAGGCTCTAAAGCGTTTATAAAGGAGGGTCTGTTACCCTTTTTAACATCTGCCAAAAGGGTGAATTGGGATATAGCCAGTATTTCACCGCCGATATCGAGAATAGATTTATTCATTTTGCCGTCCTCATCCTCAAAAACACGCAAATTAGCGGTTTTTTTAGCAAGCAAAACGGCATCCTCGGCAGTATCGCCCTCGGCGGCACCGAAAAGCACCATATAACCTTTATTACAGCTACCTACAGTCTGACCCTCCACCTCAACAGAGGCGGAAGTCACCCTTTGAATTACAGCCTTCATTACTGATTTATCCTTTCTACATGGAAAGCACCGGGGATTTTTTCAATTCTTGAAATAATGCTCTTTAAATGCTCTACACTTTCGGCGCTTACAGAAACAATAACTATACAGTTACCGCTTTTAGTTTCCCTTGCGCTGATGCTGTGAATAGGAACACGCATATTATTTACAGCGTTCATAACATCGATAACGATGCCGTCGCGGTTGATAAACATCGCTTGCAGGGTTGAAGTAAAGCTTTCGGACTTCGAGCCGTCCCAATAAGCGTTTATCCAGCGGTCAGGCTCCTGAGCGTTGGCAATATTACGTGGAACATTGTTACAGTCCCTTTTATGAATTGAAACGCCGTGTCCCCTTGTAATAAAGCCGATAATATCGTCACCGGGAAGCGGTGCACAGCATTTTGAAAGCTTTATAAGGCAGTTGTCAATACCCTCTACAATAACACCGTCCGACGATTTTGACACCCTGCTCTTTGTAACGGGAACAATTTCCGGCACCTTACGAGCCGCCGCTTTTTTGTTGAAATCCTCCCTTATTCGGGGAAGTATTCTTGAAATTGTCAGTCCGCCGTAGCCTATAGCGGCAAAAAATTCGTCGGTTGAAGCGAATTTAAGCTTTTTAGCAAGCTCCTCAAGATAGTCCTCCCATTCATTATCGGGAAGGTCTATGCCGCTACGTCTGATTTCTCTTTCAAAGTCGGCCTTGCCTGCGGCAATATTTTCCTCTCGCTTTTCCTTTTTAAACCAAGAACGGATTTTGGATTTAGCCTGTGTAGTAACGGCGATATTAAGCCAGTCTCGGCTTGGTCCGTGACCTGCCTGATTGGTGGTGAGAATTTCTATTACCTCACCTGTTTTAATTTCATGGTTGATAGGTACTATCTTACCGTCAACCTTAGCGCCAACCATTCTCGTGCCTACCGCCGAATGTATGGCAAAGGCGAAGTCTACAACGGTGGAGCCTACGGGCAGATTTATAACATCACCCTTTGGTGTAACGGCAAAAACATCCTCCTGCGACAAATCAACCTTAATACTTCGTACAATATCGGTAGCATCTGCCGCCTCGTTATCGAGTATCTGCCTAATCCAAGCAAGCCTTTCCTCCATCTTGCGGTCATTATCGGCAATACCCTCCTTATACTTCCAATGCGCCGCTATACCGAATTCGGCGGTATGGTGCATATCGAAGGTACGTATCTGTATTTCAAAGGGTATTCCAGCACGGCTTATAACGGTAGTATGGAGTGACTGGTACATATTGGGCTTAGGTGTGGAAATATAGTCCTTAAACCTATTTGGAATAGGACGGAACATATCGTGCATAATACCTAAAATATTATAGCAGTCGGCAACGGTATCGGTAATGATACGGATAGCGTAAATATCGTAAATTTCGTCAAAATCCTTGCTTTGGAAATACATCTTGCGATAGATTCCGTGAATGGATTTCACACGCCCCTGAAATGCCATATTAACATCGGGCATTTCCTCTTTAAGTCTTTCGGCAATGCGGTTCTTTATTTCCTCAAGTATCTGCTCTCGGTGCTGTTTTCTCAAAGACAGCGACTTTTCGATTTCGGCATAGCCTACGGGGTCGAGGTGTTTTATAGCTAAATCCTCTAACTCCTCTTTAACGGGACGTATACCTAATCTATGGGCAATAGGAGCGTAAATTTCCAAGGTTTCTACCGATTTATCCCTCTGCTTTTGTTCGGGAACAGCATCGATAGTGCGCATATTGTGAAGTCTGTCGGCAAGCTTTATAATGATTACACGGATATCCTGACCCATAGCAATAAGCATTTTTCTGAGGCTTTCCGCCTGAGCCTGCTCTTTAGTGGAAAAATTAAGCTTACCTATTTTGGTAACGCCGTCTACAAGCAAGGCTACATCCGCACCGAATTCGTTTTTAATATCCTCAACAGTAGCATCGGTATCCTCAACCACGTCATGCAAAAGCGATGCGGCGATAGACTGACTGTCAAGCCCTAAGGATACGATTATTTTTGCAACATTAAACGGGTGGATATAATAATCCTCTTTAGAACAGCGTTTTTGACCCTCATGTGCGGTAACACACCTTACAAATGCCCTTTTTACAAGGTCATAATCAAAATTACCGCCGAATTTTTCCATACAGGCTTTAAGCTCGTTATAATGTTCGGTTTGTTGCTTATTCATGTGTGCCGCTCCTTATCGCTTAACTGTTTATATGTTTGTGAATTCATCAAATTGGTTTTCTCTGCTGTGGTTACACCCTTATAAAAGCCTTGGGTATCCTTAGTTATAAGCCCTAATTCCTCCAGAGCTTTAACCGCTACAGTAGTTTTTGCAAAGCCTATGCTGTTTATAAATCGGTAGTTTATTCTATCTTTGCTTACCCGTTTTTCACAGATAAGCTTGTATATTTCTCCAACCTCTGCCCTTGTAGGCAAAAGTAATGAGTAATCAACCTTTTTACCTGCTGAATAATCATTATAAAGGGTTATGTCGGCAAAAAGTCTGTCGTCATCTGTACCGCTCATTCTAACAGCTTTAACCTGAACCGAAAGACTGTATTCACCCTTATAGTAGTTTTTATCAACCGTTACCGCCAAATCGAGAATATCACCCACTTCAAAGCAAAAGCTTTCAGGAGTAACGCCGAACAAAAGGCATTGAACGGTGGTAGTGTCTTTGGAGACCAAAAGCCGTAAATGCTTATTATTTCCTATAGGTGTTATTCTCTGTAGAGTAACACCGTAAATACCGAAAAGAGGTGTTTTATTGTCGGTTCCGAAGGGCTCTAACTGATTTACGGCATCGGCAAGGTCTAAATTAAGTGCGGAGGGTCTAAGCTTACAGTCAAGCTGTAGTCTTGGAAAAACAGGAGGTAAGCTATCGGCGTAGCTATTTATTTTTTCTCTGAATTCCGTAACATCCTCTGCTTTTATGGTAAGTCCTGCGGCAGATTCATGTCCCCCGAATTTTACCGTTAAATCCTTAGCGTAGGATATAGCGTCAAATAGAGAAAAACCCTCTATACTTCTGCCAGAGCCTACGGCAAGCTCACCGTCACTTGAAAGCAGTATTGCAGGACAACCGTACCTTTCGGTAATTTTTGCGGCTACTATACCTATCACACCGTGGTGCCAATTTTCTCCCGCCGCTACTATTACACGGTGGTACATTAGACCCTGACTCTCTATAATATGCACAGCTTCCTCAAAAATCTTTTTTTCGGTTTGCTGACGTGCGGCATTATCCCCGTCAATTTCATTAGCAATACTAAGGGCGGTCATAATATTATCGGTACATAAAAGCTCCACAGCCCTTGCGGCGCTTCCCATCCTGCCTGCGGCATTTATCCGAGGGGAAATTCCAAAGGCTATACGTGTGGAATTTACGGTATTCTGCTCAATTGCGGCTACATTCATAAGTGCTTTAAGTCCCGTAAGCGGATTTGTTCTTAATTTATGTATGCCGTACTTTACTATAGAGCGGTTTTCATGTGTTAATGGCATTATATCTGCTATTACAGCAACAGAAAGTATATCCGCAAAATAAGGGAGCAATTCCTCAGGCTCACGGTTTTCCATAACGCACATAAGGCGGAAAGCCACCTCGGCTCCGCAAATGCTTTTAAATTCCGAAGGACAGTCCTTTCTGTGTGGGTCTACTACAGCCGCCGCATTAGGTAAAACATCACCGGGCAAATGGTGATCGGTTACAATTACCTCCATACCGAGACTGCTTGCAAGCTCTATTTCCTCTATACATGCAATGCCGTTATCTACCGTTACAATCAGCTTTACCCCATCCTCATGCAGTTTTTTTACGGCATCACAATTCATGCCGTAGCCTTCGGTAAAGCGGTCGGGAATGTAGTAAATGCAGTCGGCATTACGGCTTTTTAAATAGGTATAAAACATAGCCGTGGCGGTAACACCGTCACAGTCATAATCGCCGTAAACGGCAATTTTCGTTCCGTTTTCAATGGCGGCATTTATAATATCGGCGGCAAGAATAATGTCGGCAGTCTCTTTAGGGTCGGTAAAAAACGGCTCGTCGGACAAAAACTGCTCTAAATCCATAGGGTCAGTATAACCTCTTGAAGATGCGATAAGGGCTACAATTGGGTCAACGTCACATTCCTCGGCAAGATTTTTTGCTAAATCTTTATCGAACTCGGCAACACACCATTTTTTAAACCCCATTATCCGCACCTCCGAAATTTAAAAATATTTAATACATTTTATCACTTTTTATCTGCTTTTTCAACTTTTTTAACCCTTATTTTTAAAATTTGCTTATAAAGAAACTTAATATTATAAAATTTTGTGAAAAAAACTTGACTTTAATACTTTAAAGTGATATGATTTTATACATAATAAACATACGTGTAGTTTTCACGTATCTTAAGGAGTTTTGATTATGAAATTGAAAAAAGTTCTCTCGGCAATTACAGCTCTTGCACTTGTTTCATGTTCCGCACTTTCAATGAGCGGATGCGGCGAAAGCAATGACGGTAAATATACCGTAGGCATCTGCCAGCTTACCCAGCATGTAGCACTTGACTCTGCTACCGAAGGCTTTAAGGATGCTCTTACCGAAAAATTAGGCGAGGAAAACATCACCTTCGATTATAAGAATGCTTCAGGTGAGGACACTAACTGTACCACAATTGTTAACCAATTCGTTTCCAACAAGGTAGACCTTATAATGGCTAACGCAACCCCGGCTTTGCAGGCAGCTCATGCCGCAACAGATGCAATTCCGATTGTTGCAACCTCAATTACCGACTATGCTACCGCCCTTGATATGGACTCTTGGAGCGGCAAAACAGGTATTAACGTAACAGGTAGCTGTGACTTAGCTCCCCTCGAGCAGCAGGCTGCTATGCTCAAAGAATTACTTCCCGATGCTAAGAGTGTAGGTATTCTCTATTGCTCGGGTGAAGCTAACTCCAAATATCAGGCTACCGAAATTACAAAGGCATTTACGGACCTCGGTCTCACCGTTACCGAATTTACCTTTGCCGATTCTAACGATATAGCTTCTGTTGTTACCAACGCTTGTGACAGGGTTGACGTAATCTACATACCAACCGACAATACTGCCGCTGACTGCACAGAGACTATTAACAGCATTGCAGAGCCCGCAAAAATTCCGATTATTGCAGGTGAATCAGGTATCTGCACAGGCTGTGGTATCGCTACCCTTTCGATTGATTACTACGACCTCGGCTACAAAGCAGGCGAAATGGCTTACGAAATCCTCGTAAACGGCACCGATCCTGCTGAAATGGAAATCGAGTACTCAGAGGAGCTTACCAAGCAGTACATGGCTGACCGTTGCACCGCTTTAGGCGTAACCGTTCCCGATACCTATACCGCTATCGAGGTTGCCGAATAATACTGCTTAAATTCTAAAATTTCAGGGCTGCCCGAAATTTATCGGGCAGCCGATTCGTATTTTTCGAGAGGAATTAAATTCTATGCTTTTATCATTTATAAATTCACTCCCCGGTGCCGTAGCGCAGGGTATTATATGGGGTATTATGGCGATTGGTGTTTATATTACCTACAGAATACTTGACCTTGCCGACCTTACGGTTGACGGTTCTTTTGCTACAGGCGGTGCGGTACTTGTTGTTTGCACCACAAGCGGCATGAATATTTGGTTAAGTCTGCTGCTTTCCTTTATTGCAGGCTGTGCCGCAGGACTTGTAACGGGAATTTTGCACACAAAGTTCGGAATACCTGCCATTCTCGCAGGTATTCTAACCCAGCTATCCCTTTATTCGATTAACCTTAGAATAATGTCGGGCAGCGCTAACCTTCCTCTTTCGGTTATGAAGTATGACCTTATTCTCTCATTAAGGGATATTCCGATGGCGATTTTAATCAGTCTACTGTTTGTAATAGTAATAATCGCTGTTCTTTATTGGTTCTTCGGTACGGAATTAGGTCATTCTTTAAGGGCTACAGGCTGTAACCCTGCTATGGCGAGGGCAAACGGCATAAATACCTCACGCAATAAAATTATCGGTTTCATAGTTTCAAACGGTATAGTTGCCCTTTCGGGAGGAATTCTCTCCCAATATCAAGGCTTTGCCAACATCAACATGGGCAGAGGTGCTATCGTTATAGGTCTTGCGGCGGTAATTATAGGCGAGGTGCTTTTGGGTAAGCTGTTCCACAATTTCGCTTTAAGACTTTTCGCATCGGTTATAGGCGGTATAATTTACTATATCGTACTTACTTTCGTGCTTTGTATGGGTCTTAACGCAAATGACCTTAAGCTGTTCTCGGCTATTGTGGTTGCTATATTCTTAGGGTTACCCTACTGGAAAAAGCAAATTTCAGAAAAATACGGTAACAATAAATCCGTAAAGAAAGCATAAGGAGGTTTAATTATATGTTAGAACTTAAAAATATTTATAAAACCTTCAACGCAGGTACGGTAAACGAAAAAAGAGCACTTAACGACCTTTCTATCACCCTTAATGACGGTGATTTTGTAACCATTATAGGCGGTAACGGCGCAGGAAAATCCACCATGCTAAATATGATTGCAGGTGTCTACCCTGTTGACAGCGGCTCAATAATTATAGACGGTACAGACGTTACAAAGCTTCCCGAATTTAAGCGTGCCAAATATTTAGGCAGAGTTTTTCAGGACCCCATGATGGGTACGGCCGCTGATATGTGGATAGAGGAAAACATGGCGCTTGCCGCACGCCGTGGTCAGGCAAGAGGTTTAAAATGGGCAATTACCAATAAAGAACGCAATAAATTTAAGGAAATGCTGGCTGAACTGGATTTAGGACTGGAAAACCGCCTTTCTACTAAGGTCGGTCTCCTTTCAGGCGGACAGCGTCAGGCTCTGACACTTCTAATGGCGGTTATGAAAAAGCCTAAGCTTTTACTCCTTGACGAGCACACCGCCGCCCTCGACCCCAAAACCGCCGCAAAGGTGCTGGCGCTTTCGGATAAGTTCATCGAGGAGGAAAAGCTAACCGCCCTTATGGTAACCCATAACATGAAGGACGCTATTGCCCACGGCAACCGTCTTATAATGATGAACAACGGCAAAATAATTCTTGATGTTTCAGGCGAGGAAAAGAAAAAGCTTACTGTAGAAGACCTGCTTTCTGCCTTTTCTAAGCTTAGCGGCACCGAATTTGCCAATGACCGTGCATTGCTTTCATAAACCAAATACTTTAAAGAGTGGCTGTTTTGCAGTCACTCTTTTTTTGCGGAAAACCATTACAATTTAATAATATTTTTCCAAAATGCAGTTAATACTAATTCGGGTGATAGTATGATAACTACAATTGTCAGGACGGTAATACTCTACGTTTTTGTAACGCTTGGTATCCGTCTTATGGGAAAACGTCAGATAGGCGATATGCAGCCTAACGAGCTTGTAATTACACTACTTATTTCCGAAATTGCCGCAATACCTTTGCAGGACACCTCACAGCCAATATTAAACGGCATTACCGCAATTTTTATGCTTGTAATCCTTGAAATTGTAATGTCGGTGCTGGCGATGAAAAGCATGTGCGTACGCAAATTCATGAGCGGAAAATCGGTGGTTATAATAAAGGACGGCATTGTAGACCAAAAGGCAATGCAGAGTGTAAGAATGACGGTGCTGGATTTGGTAGAGCTGTTAAGAGGTCAGAATGTCTTTGATATTTCCACCGTTTCCTTTGCAGTGCTCGAAGTAAACGGCGACCTAAGTGTTCTGCTTAAAAAATGTGAACAACCGCTTACTGCAAGGGATTTTGACCTTGAAACCGAGCCGGAGGCTATGCCACTGCCCGTTATAAGTGACGGTAAAATTATCAAAGAGTCATTAACTGCTTTAGGCTTGACCGAAAAACAGCTTGACGAAAGGCTGAAAGAAAATAATGCGGCGGTAAAAACTGTATTTTTAATGACGGTTGACCGCTTTGACAATACAAATATTATTAAAATGAGGGAAAATCATTGAAAAGACTTATTGCCGCCGCCGTGCTTTTGTTTTGCGTTGCCGCATCCTACCTTTTTGGTTATTTTTATATACAAAAAACCTGTGATAAAGCTAATACATTATTAGATAACTGTGTATCTGCCTACAAAACCGAGCAGAACGCAAAGAATAAGGCGGAGGAACTGGAAAAATTCTGGGGCGAGAAAGAAAAGCTGCTTTCTGTCTTTGCAAACCACAGCGAAATCGACGAAATAGAGCTTGCGATATACTCTCTAAAGGTCTACAGCGAAACCTCCGACAATGAGATTTTTTACGAGTATTCGGGCACGGTAAAGACCCTTTTGCATCAGCTGCTTGAGGATACGATACCGAGCGTTCACAGTATATTCTAAAAAACCCAATACAGCTTGCATAAATATTCAAAATGGCGGTTGACTAAATTTAATAAGGGTGGTATAATTATTCTATAAAATTTTGTGCTTTGCACATTTAAGGAGAAGTATTTTATGAAAAAATTTGCTAAAATTTTAAGTATTTTAGCCACCCTCGCAATCGTTTTAACATGTGTAGGTTGCGGAACTGCCGACACTAACAGCGACAAAACTGAGAGCGACAAGCTCATTATGGCTACCAATGCCTCCTTCCCGCCTTATGAATATAAGGACGATAATGACGGTTTTGCAGGTATCGACGTTGAAATCGCAGGTCTTATTGCCGAGAAATTAGGCAAAGAGCTTGAAATCGTTGA
>JAFUOL010000017.1 GCA_017481865.1 Clostridia bacterium
AGCTGTTCTCATACCGTTTCTCCTAAAATTTCTTTTACTGTTTTAAGGAATATTTCCATTTCCTCTCTACTTCCTATGGTTATGCGGTTATAATCCTTTATTCGGGGTTTTTCAAAGTGGCGTATAAGCACACCTTTTTCCTTTAAGCTTTCATAAAGCTCTTTACCGCTTATCTTATTAGATTTAGCGAAAATAAAGTTTGCCTTTGAGGGTAGAATTTCAAATCCTAATTTTTCAAGCTCTGCCACTGTAAATTCACGGGTTTCGATTATTCTTTTGCAGTTTTCAAGATAATAACCGTTGTCCTTAACCGTTGCCAAGCCTGCCGCTTGTGTTAAGCGGTTGATATTATAAGGATTGGTGGAATACTTTATCTTTTCGAGGTCGGCTATAATTTCCTTACTTGCTATTGCAAAGCCCAGTCTGCCGCCTGCGAGACTTCTCGACTTTGAAAAGGTCTGAACGCATAAAAGATTGCTGTATTTTTCGGTTAATTTATAACAGCTCTCTCCCCCGAAATCTACGTAAGCCTCGTCAATTAAAACCACGCTTTCAGGGTTGCTTTTTACAATATCCTCTACTGTATCAAGAGAAATTGCAATTCCCGTAGGCGCATTGGGGTTGGCGATTACTACAAGCTTATTAAGTCCCTTAAAAGCATCGGTATTTAAAGTAAAATCCTCATTCAAGGGAATGATTTGGGATTCAACGCCGTGTAATTCCGCAAACACGCTGTAGAAGCCGTAGGTTATATCGGCGTATGCCGCTCCCCTGTCCCCGTAAGCCATAAAGGCAAAGTTTAAAATATCATCCGACCCGTTGGAAAGGAAAACATTTTCGGTGCTTACTTCGTAAAGCTCTGCCAAAGCGGTTTTCAGCTTTTTACAGTCGGGGTCACAGTAAAGCCGTAAATCCTTTACTTCCTCACTGTTTACCGCCTCAATTACCTTTTTTGACGGCGAATATGGGGATTCATTGGTATTAAGCTTTATGTACTTTTTATCCTGCGGCTGTTCACCCGGAGTATATTCCTCCAAGCCGCTGAATCTGCTACTTAAAAATTCACTCATAATTATGACCTTTTCCCAAATAAAAATGCATAAAATTCAGTTTGCAAGAAAATCGTTCACAGTGCTGTTTTGCCGTGAGCGGTGCTGTACTAATAAAGTACCGCCCCGAACAAAAAACGGTGCTGTGGGCGATTTTATTCAAATCTGATTGTTGCGCTTCTTGCGTGAGCGGTTAATCCCTCTTTTTCCGCAAAGAAGGCTACATCCTCTGCCACCTTTTTAAGGGCGTCCTTAGTATAATAGGTGTACTGTGATTTCTTGACAAAATCGTCTACCGATAAGGGACTCGAAAATCTTGCAGTACCCGAGGTGGGAAGTGTATGGTTAGCACCTGCATAATAGTCACCCAACGCCTCGGGGCAGTATCTGCCCATAAATATACTTCCTGCGTTTTTAATTTTATCGAGATAATCAAAAGGATTGTCCACACAAAGCTCCAAATGCTCGGGAGCTATCTCGTTTGAAACGTCAATAACATCGGCAATATTATCGGCTACAATTATTTTTCCGTTATTATCGATTGAAGTACGGGCAATTTCCTCACGTGGCAGAGCCTTTAACTGATTTTCGATTTCAGCCTGTACCTTAACCGCCAGCTCCATACTGTCGGTAACAAGTACGACGCTTGCCATTTTATCGTGCTCTGCCTGAGAGAGCAAATCAGCGGCTACAAATTTCGGGTTGCTTTTACCGTCGGCAATTACCAAAATCTCGCTGGGACCCGCTATCATATCAATAGAAACTCTGCCGAAAACCTGACGCTTAGCCTCGGCTACAAATGCATTACCGGGGCCTACTATTTTATCTACCTTAGGAACAGTTTGGGTGCCGTAAGCCAAAGCAGCTATAGCCTGAGCACCGCCCATTTTGAAAATTCTGTCCACCCCTGCGATTTTTGCAGCGGCTAAAATTACGGGGTTCACCTTACCGTCAGCCGAAGGCGGAGTAGCAATACAAATTTCGCTGCAGCCTGCGATTTTAGCAGGAATACTGTCCATAAGTACGGTGGACGGATAAGCCGCCGTGCCGCCCGGTACATAAAGACCTACCTTTTCAATAGGAGTGACCTTTTGTCCTGTAACGATACCCTCCTGCTCATTTATAATAAAGCTGTTTCGAACCTGCTTTTCGTGGAAATTGCGGATATTTTGGGCGGCAGTTTTTATTATTTCAATAAACTTAGGCTCCACCTTATTAAAGGCTTCCTCAATTTCCTCCTCGGTTACTTCAAGGCTTGAAAGTTTCGCTTTATCAAACTTTTCGGCATATTCAAAAAGCGCCTTGTCGCCGTTTTGTTTGACATTTTCTATAATATTCGTAACAATATCGGCAACATCAAAAGATGTCTCACCTCGTGCGAAAATTTCGTCCTTTGAAACCTCACCGTATTTCATAATCTTAATCATCGTACTTTACCTCTTTAAGAAGTCCTTTTTTAATTTCCTCTATGCGTTCTGTTTTAAAGCTGTAGCTTGCTTTATTTGCAATAAGTCTTGCGCTTATGGGAACAATGGTCTCATACGGGGCAAGGTCGTTTTCCAGCAAGGTTTTGCCTGTTTCCACAATATCCACTATAACATCCGAAAGACCCAGAATAGGAGCTAACTCAATAGATCCGTTAAGATGTATAATATCAATATCACGGCATTTTTTAGTGTAATAATTCCTTGCTATGTTGGAAAATTTGGTAGCAACCCTTAAAGTAGCGGACGGGTCATCCTGAAAATCCTTTTTAGCCGCTACCGCCATTCGGCATTTGCCTATATTAAGGTCTAAAAGCTCATAAACATCAGGCTCGTATTCCAGCAAAATATCCTTACCTGCAACACCGATATCGGCGGCACCTCGCTCAACATAAATAGCAACGTCAGACGGCTTAACCCAGAAAAATCTAAGAGCTAATTCCTCATTTTCAAATATCAGCTTGCGGTTGTTTTCTTTAATAGAGGGGCAAGGGAAGCCCGCCGCTTCAAACATGGAATAAACCTTTTCGCCGAGCCTGCCTTTAGGCAACGCCACATTTATTACGGGTTTTTCTGTGACTTCCGGCTGGCATAGGGGTCTTTCAATAGCATCAAGATAGACTGCAAAGCCGATAGCTCCCGAGGTTTTTCCCATTTTTTTCATTAAAATATCGTACCGTCCGCCAGAGAGGACGCGTGAGGTTATACCGTTTATAAAACCGCAGAAAACTATTCCGCTGTAATAACCTGTGGAGTTAACAAGGGAGAAATCTATGTTAACATTATCCCCGTAACCGATTTTTTCGGCATGGAGATAAACCTCTTTAAGCTCATAAAGAGCCCTTTTTGAAACCTCTGATAAAACAATTTTTTCTACTGCCGTTATAGTATCACCGGCCGATTTATAGCTTTTTGTGAGGCATTTTAAAGCCTCGAACTGCTTTTCATCACAAAGCTTTTTAAGCTCGCCCGAATTTTTAACCGTTACTGCGTTTATTATTTTGGGCTTATCAGTTTCGGGGATTTTGTATTCGTCAAGCAAAGCATCAATAAGACCCACATGGGAAATATCAAGAACGAAATCGTCACCCACCGTTTCAAGACTTTTGAGAGCTAATTCCGCTACCTGACAAACATCAGTATCGGTTATATCGCCGATACATTCAAGTCCCGTTTGCATAATTTCCTTATAGGAATGTGAGCTTTCGGAAATACGGTAAACATTCTCGTTATAGTAGTACCTTTCGGTAGCGCCTTTTTGCTCTTTGGAGTTGTTTATTATAGAAAGGGTAACATCAGGCTTTAAGGCTAAAAGCTTGCCGTTAGTATCATTGAAGGTTATAATACCGTCCGACTGCAAAAAATCCTTATTCCTTGAATAGAGGTCGTATTCCTCAAACTTACTCATTTTAAAAAGGCGGTAGCCGTACTGCTTGTAAAGACTCCTAAGGGCAAAAACCGCTTTTTCGTCATTCTTTAAAATACTTTCGTCAAACATTCTTAATTTCCCTCTTTAAGTCTTTCTATAGCTGTAGCGTAGCCGCCGTCACCGTAATTAAGGCACTTACTAACCCTGCAAATGGTGGCGGTGCTGGCGCCTGTATTTTTGTTGATATCAATATAGCTTTTGCCGTCGCTTAACTGGCAGGCAACCTCAAAACGCTGAGCAATAGCCTCGATTTCCTGAATAGTGCAGACATCGTCAAAGAAAGCGGCACATTCCTCTTGCGTTTTAAGAGTCAATATCGCTTTGAAAAGCTTATTAACCTCGTCCTTTTGATTTTTAGGCATGTAATGCCCTCCTAATTTTATAATACTTTGCCATTCTAACACATTAGCGTGCTAAAGTCAAGAAAAAATTAGAATTTAGCAACGCTAAATTCTAATTTGTAATGTGGAATTTGTAATTCGAATTTAACGGTGTGCCGCTTTGCGGCACTTTATATAACGTCGGCGAAGCTGACACATTTAATTACGCATTACGAATTCATAATTCCGAATTAAATTCTAATACCGTTATCACCCAAAAAACAATGCCGCTGCGCCGTAGCTTACAAAGGCTACTACAACTCCCGCACATAAAACACCCAGCACTACCGACGGGAAAGCTTTCTTAAGCGGCATATCGAGCATAGCGGCTACCAAAGCACCTGTCCAAGCGCCTGTTCCCGGCAGAGGGATAGCCACAAATAATGCCAACCCCCAAAAGGCATATCTTAAAACCTTAGCCTTGTTCTTTTCGGCTTTAGCCTCCATTTTGTCAACCACCTTATTAAGCTTAGGGCTGACCTTACGCATCCAAGCAAAAATACGCTTGATAAAAATTATAATAAAGGGTATGGGTATTAAATTACCCACAATTGCAACGGGTATTGCAACCCAAGGGGAAAGACCCATGCCTGTTGCCCACGGAATAGCACCTCGAAGCTCAATTACAGGCACCATAGAAATAAAAAATGTGGTGATTATTTTTCCTGCTACGGTATTAAACAAAAAGCTTATCATTTTTTCTTACCTCTAAAAACGGAATTTAATATTTTATTTATAAATCCTATAAGGAATTTGAAATTTATAACAGCTAAAGCTATAATGCATATTGCCTGAATAAATATCCAACCATTTATTTCAAGTATCATAACTGCCGCCTGAATGAAAATTATCAGGGTATTAGCGGCAACATGACCGCCGTAAAGCTTAAAGGGTATATATTTTTTAACATTAAAGCAACGAATAATGAAAACCAAGAAATAACTTGCTACTGTTGCAATAGCCGCTCCCTGCGCTCCTAAAGGTGAGGGTATAAGCAGGAAATTAAGTATTATATTTGAAGCCGCTCCTATAAAGGCGGTGATAAATGAAATTCCGCTTTTTTTGTTTACTACATAAACCGTTCCCGTAAATGAAACAAAGGCGGTGAATATCATGGCAACCGACAACAGAGGTACATACTCCCACGCACCGTAGTATTCCTTGGCGGCAAGTAGCTTTATTGCAGGCTTTGCGAAGGCAATTATAGCCGAGCCCGCCAAAAACATTACCGCCTGAAAGGAGCGCCAGACCTGAGTAAAAAACTTAGCGTGCTCTTTTTTGTCTCCTTCCGATTCGGTCACGGCGGAAAACTGCCAAGCCTGCATAAAAACAGAGGAAACAAGGGTAAGCACGGTAGGTAGCTTATAAGAAACGGTGTAAATTCCGTTTGCATCACTTCCTATCATACCGTTTACCATGTATCTGTCCGACACGCTGGTTATCCACCAGAATATCGTAGACGGAATAAGAGGAATACTGTACTTTAAAATAGGCTTTACAATTGAAATGTCAGGCTTAAAGATCAGATTTTGCCAAAGCTTTTCCTTGATTACGAGGAAAAGGGTGCAAAGGGTGTCAGCCAAAACCACCGACAGTACATAGCCCGTAATCCCCATAGAGAAAGCCGCCAAAAACAGGATATTAAGTATTATTACAAGGCTTGTATTTATTATACCCTGCACCGCAAAGAGGGCGGTTTTGCCCATCGCCCTTATATACTGTGAGCATAGGGAGTGACAGCAATAAGCCATTGTGTAAACCACAATAAGCCATACATAACCCTTAAAATCCCCTACAAGTCCTAAAAGCGGAGCTATTATAAGGAACATTAAAGAGCCGCCGATTATAGCCGTAAGCCCTAAGGTAAAAACACTTTTACGGTCGTAATTGCCGTCCATAGCGAAACGGAAAACACCGTCGGTAATTCCTAAAGAAATTATAGGGAAAAGCAGATTTGCCGTTTGGGTAATAAGGTCGGCGGTACTGTAGTCTGACGGGGTGAGATACCCTGTGTAAAACCGCACCATAAGAAACACCAACAGCTTTGAGCCGAAGGTGCCCATACTTATAAGCAATGTGTTTGAAAGTAAGGTTTTATATTTATTCATAATATTATTATGTTACAATATAAAACCAAAACTGTCAATCAAAATTTGTAAATTTAAAACTGAATAAAGCTACTGTTCACATATCCTACAAGACCGTTATAGTTTACAAGTGACCACTCGGGCACCTGTGCGAAAACCGTAACCTCTGCCCCGTTGGGAATACTGCCGATAACTGTTCCTGTATAGGACGGAGTATATCTTACATTAACATTACCGCCACGGGTAGCAATACTTGCGGTAAATACCTCCTGCGGATAATTAAAGGGAATGCCGAAATACTCTGTAAGGGACAAAACCACATTCTGCGCTATGGGGTTTATATTATCCCGTATCCACTGAGCATCCTGCGGATTGTCATGGTAAGCAAATTCTATAAGCACACCGGGTGCCCTGACACGTCGCACCTCACCCAGAGAGGTGGTCGGAACGGTTTTTACCATATCCGGCAGAGGATAAATCATTCTAAGATTGTTAGCGGCTATTTCGGCAAACCGTTTTCCGCTCTCACTTGTGGGATAGTAGAATATTTCTGTACCCCTCACCGCCCCCGGATTAGCTCCCGAAGCGTTGGAATGGAGTGCTAAATGGAAATCGTAATTTCCGCTGTTTGAGGCGGCAATTGACGATGCGGCATTCATATCGGGTGTATTTCTCACAAACTGTATTCCGCTTGCCGCCAGATACGGCTCCATAGCATCGGCTATAAGATTCATATAATATTCCTCGTTACCGCCGCCGCTGTAGGGGTTAAATTCCTGAGTTGAAGGGCTTAAATAAATTGTCGGCATAAAAAATCCTCCCGATTTATACTTCACACTAAAATATGAATCGGGAAGGAATTTTATACATATTTACTTATATTTTAATTCACAAATAAGCTCAAAGCTTTCCAAATCGTAAACCTGTAGGGAGTAATCGGTGGTGATATAAAATTCATTACCGATATAAAATCCACGGACATTGCCGATATTGGCGCTAAGCTCTATTTCTGCCTTTTTAACAAATCCGCCGTCATAAGAGTAAATCACATACCTATGGTTAAGGTAATTATTACTGTAGCCGTAGAAGCCTACAAGGTTGCGGTCTGTGCTTACTAAGGTAGCCTTGTGGTTATCCAGAGCTGTGGTATATTGCATATCGGTTATAGCCGTTTTATCGCTCTCGGTTACGTTTGCGGGGTCGGAAATATCGAACATAGAAAGCTTAACGTCCCCTGTCTTGCCCGTCTGCTCGTCAGCCTCTCTGCCTAACCCCAACAGCTTACCGTCGCCAAAGGGATAGAGATATTCGGAAAAGCCGGGGATTTTAAGACTGCCTACGATTTTCGGGTTATTCGGGTCTGTAAGGTCGGCGCTGAAAAGCGGGTCTACCTGACGGAAGGTAACAAAGTACGCCATATCACCCATAAATCTTACTGAATATACCCTTTCATCGGGCGCTAAATCCTCTATAGCGCCTACCTGCTCCAATTCACCGTTTAAAACATAAAGCGCATTTGACGTATTTACGGTAGAAATATATTTTGAATTTCCGTCACCTGACACAGTTTTATATACTGTGGTTACAAATCTGAAATAGCCGTTATACTCGTCGATAGAAAACTGATTAAGAAGTGTTCCGTCTACCCTGCCCTCGGCTTTCAGCTCAATTTTACCGTCATTTATTGCATATCGGGTGATTACGGTGGTACTGCCTGCCTGAGTATTTGCGGTTATTATATTTTCAGTACTGCAATAAACAGTATAGGTGCCGCCTAAAACCGACTGTGTACTGCAAAGACTGCCGTCGGTTATATCATAACCTGCTATTACGGTGTATTGGGGATATTCGCAAACCTCGCCTATATACACGCTGTCGGCAGGGCATGCACCCTGATAATCTCCGCAGTATATATTGGGTACATAGGTCTCGGGGGCTTTTTTCTCCATATCTGCTGTGTTTATGCTATAGTTTGAAATAACGTACAGCTTATCGCCGATAAGTCTCGAATCGGTGTAGTTACCGTCCTGAGAGCATTCGGTGATTTTTTGGGGCTTTTTAGGAATGGAAATATCATAGATATCAGCTACGGTCTTAGCGGAATTACTGCTGTATTCGGTACCGAATACTACCAGTCGGTCCTCATAAAGATACGCATTATAGCTGTAAGCATTTTCGCCCTCAATAGGGATAACTGCTACCTGTTCGGGGGTTTTACCGGCCTTTGTTACATATACCTTTTTGTTTTTGGCAGAAAGGCTGTAGATATATTCGCCGTCGGTTTTAATAACATCCGCCTCGTCAACCCCCTGTACCTGAGTGGTAGTGGCGGAATAATTTTCAGTATCACCACCGTCTGAGGAGACGCCTCCGTTTGCAGAGTTTTTAGTGGTTGAGCCTGTAGCTCCTATTGCAGTAGCGCCGTCCATAATATCGGTAGCATACTCCTCTGCATAGTAAAAATTTTTAAGCTCCTTTACCTTATCGTAAATATCGCTGTAATCCATTTTTACCTTTGAGGACTCATTAACAGATAAATTTGCATTGTCCGACTTTTTAAAGCTGTCGGATACCTTAGGTATTGCCACAGCCAAAGCTATCACAAGGCACATTACTGCCGCCACAGCAGTTTTAAATACGGGAAAATGTAAACGGGTCTTTTTATTTTCCTCCTCACTCATTTTCTTTGATATCTTTTGTCTTATATATCCGTCTGTGCGGATAGTGTCCATTTGCTTTTTGTAATCGTCTTTAAAGCTCATAAATCCTCCTCCTTAAGAGTTTTTCGGAGCATTTCCCTGCCTCGGCTGAGGTGGGTTTTTACGGTTGAGGGGTTAATTTTTAAAATTTCGGCTATTTCATTAACCGAAAAGCCCTGATAGTAATACAAATGAACGGCGGTACGGTATTTAAGAGGCAGTTTTAAAACCTCTGTGAGCACATTGCTTTCGTTAGGACTGTCGGTATAAGCAATATTCTCGTCCAAGGGCTCGGTCTTTTTAAACCAAGCTGAGGTTTTAAGGCTGTAACTGCAATTGACGGTTATTCTTATAAGCATTGCCTTCACATGGTTTTCTGACTGCATATTCTCCCAAACCTTCATATACCGCAAAAAGACCTCTTGGAGAATATCCTCGCTGTCACTGATATTTTTTGTGCGCACAAAAGCCAGCCGATAAACCAAATCGGCGTAGGTTTCAAAAGCTCTTTGAGGATGAGCAAAATTGCAATTTTCAGTTTCTACCGTTCTTTTCATTTCTATCCCCCTCAACCTTAATACTTGGCAAAAGGCGAAAAGGTCCCACTTTTTTGCAAAAATGGAACCTTTTATAACTTTATTTATCCAATTGTAGGCTGAGACTGTGCCTCATCGACTATACATACCCAAGAATCACCTGCGTTTACGGTAAGGTCTGTACCGTCGCTTTTCTTAAATACGAAGCTGTTGGAATCCGCTCCCTTGCTCCAAGTAATAGGAGTATAGGTTCCGTTTACAAAATAATAACCCGAACCCGAATTGAGGTCTATTTTTCTGTGATAAGCATCCGAGTAGTGACCCATATCGGTATTAAGCACAAACACATTCTTAACCGTTACGGTCTCACCTGTGCTATAATCCTTACGCTGGGTGCCGTTATAATATCTTTCGTATCTGCCTGTAGCAGTATCGTACTTAAAGGTTGTATTATATGAGCCTGAGAACTGCACCGAAACATTCGTAGCAGTGTAATCCAATGTTACAGAGCTATCCTCATCGGCAAAATTCTGCCATGTAGCTGTATTTTTATTCTTAATAGTACGGCTGGAGGCTGTGATACTTTCCCAAAGCTTATCTCCGTATGCATAAAGTGTATGTTCGGTAGCCAAGCCGTTTGAAATACGTGCTCCTGCATTATTTGTATCCAGTACAAAATTGTCAGCATCCTTTAGGTGGGCTCCTGCATAAACCTCATCCGCACCGTGATGTACATAAATTGCGTTATGACCCATTGCAAGGTCTATGTAAACGTATCTTGCGGAACGTACGGTACCGATTTTTTCTACATCGGCAATATTCTGATAAACAGCCATTAAACGGGTTATTCCGCCCTCAACCTCGGTCTCGTAAATAATATCTGCCTTGTTAAGACCTGTCTGTACGGGCTGAGCTACTGAAATATTGTTAACCATTATCGCTACGGGACGGTTTTCTGCCTGCTCGGAGGTTACATCCTTTAAACCTGTAAGGGGATTTACCACGTTAGTATTGGTTTCCTCAACGGTAGAGGACGGCTCGTCGCCTTTATCGACACTAAGGGTTTCGGTTTTTTTGGAACAGCCTACGCTTAAAGTAAGACAAAGGCAAAGGAAAATTGGGATAAGCTTTTTTAACATTTATTTAACCTCCGAATAAATTTCATAACAACAGTATATTACAAATCCCAATATTTTTCAACCGCTATTTCATATTTTATTCATATATTTTTTGCACAATTTTTTCCAAGCCACTACATATAGTAAAACAGCCATTCGGAAATTTCCGAATGGCTGCCGCTTTATTCGTTAAAGAAATCCTTGACCTTATCCATAAAGCTTTTTTGCTTTTTGTAGTTTTTGTCGTCTGTGGCGGAGTCAAATTCCTTAAGCTTTTCCTTTTGCGCCTTTGAAAGGTCTTTCGGTACTTCAACGGTAATTTTAACATACTGGTCGCCCTTACCGCTGTAGTTAAGGCGCTGTATGCCTTTACCTCGGAGCTTAAATTCGTCACCCGGCTGCGTGCCTTCATGTATCTGGAATTTAACCTTGCCGTCAAGAGTAGGAACAGTGATTTCAGCACCCAAAGCCGCCTGCGTAAAGGTAATGGGTATTTCACAGTAAACATCATAGCCACTGCGTTCAAAAATCGGGTGAGGACGGACATTAACGTTAATCCGCAAATCCCCCGCAGGACCGCCGTTTACACCTGCATCTCCCCCACCACGGAGATTTATAACCTGACCGTCATCAATACCGGCAGGGATTTCAACTGTTTGGTCTATGGTATGGCGAATTCTGCCCTTGCCTGCACATGTACGGCAGGGCTTATCAATAATTTTACCGCTTCCCTTACAATGGTCGCAAACCTTTTGAGTCTGCATAACCCCAAAGGGTGTGCGTTGGGTTGCCGACACCTGACCCGAGCCGTGACAAACGGGGCAGGTCTTAGGGCTTGACCCCTTTTCAGCGCCCGAACCGCCGCACTCCTTACAGTTATCAATTTTGGTGACCTTTACGGTCTTTTTACAGCCCTTAGCCGCCTCCTCAAAGGAGAGGTTTACTGCCGCCGCAGTATCGTTACCTCGTCTGGGAGCATTAGGGCTTTGGCGTCTGCCTCCGCCACCGAAGCCACCGCCAAAGAAGGAGCTAAAAATATCTCCCAAATCGCCGAAATCACCGGTAAAGCCTCCGCCGTATCCGCCGCCGCCTGCACCGAAGTTGGGGTCAACTCCTGCATGACCGAACTGGTCGTAACGGGCACGCTTTTCCTTGTCGGACAGAACCTCATAAGCCTCGTTAACCTCTTTGAAGTTTTTCTCGGCTTCCTTGTCACCCGGGTTGAAGTCGGGATGATACTTCTTTGCCGCTTTTCTGTATGCTTTTTTAAGTTCATCATCGGATACGGATTTATCCACACCGAGGACTTCATAATAATCTCTTTTATCGTCAGCCACAAGAATTCTCCTACTAATTTTATGTAGTGTAACGGGCGAACACATAGGTTCGCCCCTACATTACAAATTATTTATTGTCGTCAACGTCAGTATAATCAGCCTCGTAAACGTTGGGGTCGGCACCGGCTGCATCATTTCCTGCTGCGGCATTCGGGTCACCCTG
>JAFUOL010000018.1 GCA_017481865.1 Clostridia bacterium
GAAGAGTAAAAATTAGAGTATTTGACCGCCGTATTGTTTTTGCAGTACGGCGGTCATTTTTTATAAATTAGCATTTATAATTCGGAATTAACGGTGTGTCGCTTAAGCGTCACGTTATTATAAAGTCGGCAAAGCCGACACATTTAATTACGCATTACGAATTCCTAATTCCAATTAAATCAGATTTTAACGGAATATTCATATTTATTTGCTTGACAATATTATTGTTAAGTACTATAATTGGTTAGCAAGCTAACTTTTTGAAATTTGTTATGCTCAACACATTCAAAGGCAGGTGCATTATGGATAGGGAAAGGGACATCGGTTTTGCGGTGCGAAGGCTTTCCAATCTGATAAAAAGAGATATTGAAAAGTCAAGGGGTAAGCTCGGCATTGACCCTGTTAAGGGTGTAAACGGCTGGGCTATCAACTATTTTTACGAAAACCGCAGCAGAGACATTTTCCAAAAGGATTTTGAGACTAATTTTTCTATTCGCCGTTCAACGGCAAGCCGTATTTTGAAAACAATGGAGCAAAAGGGATTGATAGAGAGATTAAGCGTCGAAAGTGACGCTAGACTTAAAAAAATCGTACTTACGGATGCGGCAATTGAAATTCACAAACGTATAACAGAGGAAATTGCAGAAAGGGAAAAACGGCTTCGCATGGGTATTGACGAAGCTGACCTTGATGTATTTTTCGAGGTTATTAACAGGCTTTCTTTTAACATGGAGGAACATGATGATTAAAACTTTGGCAAAAAGCATAAGAGAATATAAGCTGCCTTCAATCCTTACCCTGATTTTTATTATGGGTGAGGTTTTGATTGAGGTATATATTCCCTTTATCACAGCGGATCTTGTTAACAGTATCAAGGCTTCCGCACCTATAGAAACAGTTGTTAAAACAGGACTTTACTTAGGGTTAATGGCGGTGCTGTCGCTTTGTTGCGGCGGTATAGCAGGTTTTACCTGCGCTAAGGCATCGGCAGGCTTTGCAAAAAATCTGCGCCATGATATGTTCAGTAAAATTCAGCGTTATTCCTTTGGTAATATCGATAAATTTTCTTCGACTTCGCTGGTGACCCGTCTTACTACAGATGTTACGAATGTTCAGCAGTCCTATATGATGATAATTCGTACTGCCGTAAGAAGTCCGATGATGTTTATTTTCTCGATAATTATGGCTTACAGAATGGGTGGAACTCTTGCTACTACCTTTGTTGTTGTAGTTCCCGTTCTGCTTTTCGGTCTTTTGTTTGTAGCCCGTAAAGCAATGCCTGCGTTCAGGAGGGTGTTCAAGAAATATGACCGTCTTAATGAGTCTATTGAGGAAAATGTACGTGGTATGCGTGTTGTAAAGGGCTTTTCACGTGAGGAATATGAAAAGAAAAAATTCGGCGATGCGGCTGACGATATTGCAGGGGATTTTACCAAGGCTGAAAGAATAGTCGTCCTTAATGCCCCTTTAATGCAGTTCTGCCTGTATTTTAATATGGTGTTTGTACTCACGGTAGGCTCATATCTTGCGATTTCAAGCGGCGGTACCAAAATTGACGTAGGTCAGATTTCCGCAATGCTTACCTACGGTATGCAGATACTGATGTCTCTTATGATGCTTTCAATGATTTATGTTATGATTACAATGTCTCTTGAATCAATGAAGCGTATCTGCGAGGTTCTGAGGGAGGAACCGACTCTTACAAATCCTCAAAATGCAGTTTCGGCTGTAGCTGACGGTTCAGTGACTTTTGAAAATGTAAGCTTTAAATACTCCAAAAAAGCCAAAAGATATTCACTTGAAAATGTAAACCTTAATATTAAATCGGGTATGACAGTAGGTATTATCGGAGGTACAGGCTCGGGCAAATCGTCACTCGTTCAGCTTATCCCCAGACTTTACGATGTAACGGACGGCTGCGTAAAGGTAGGCGGCAGGGATGTAAAGGAATATGACATTAAGGCGCTTCGTGACAGCGTCGCAATGGTTTTGCAAAAAAATCAGCTTTTCTCGGGCACGATAAAAGAGAATCTCCGCTGGGGTAATGAAACTGCTACCGATGAGGAGATTGCCGAGGTTTGCAGGCTTTCTCAGGCAGACGAATTTATAAGCACCTTCCCTGACGGATACGACACCTATATAGAGCAAGGCGGCTCCAATGTTTCGGGCGGACAGAAGCAGAGGCTTTGTATAGCCAGAGCACTGCTTAAAAAGCCTAAAATTCTTATTCTTGACGATTCTACCAGCGCTGTTGATACTAAGACAGATGCTTTTATAAGAAAGGGATTTAAGGAGTTTATACCCGAAACAACAAAGTTTATTATTGCTCAAAGAATTGCTTCTGTTGAGGATGCTGATTTGATAATTGTAATGGAAAACGGTAAAATTGCAGATGCCGGCACTCATGATGAGCTTCTTGGCACCAGTCAAATTTACCGTGAGGTTTATGAACAACAGACCAACGGAGGTGACAGCGATGAGAACTAACAATATGCCGATGCGAGGCGGTCCGAGAGGTCGTCAGGGTATGGTTGGCAAAAAGAAATTGAATATGGGTGCTCTTAAACGTGTTATAAAAATGCTTTACGGCTATTATCCCGTACTGTTGCCTGTAGCTGTGGGTTGTATAATCTTTGCAGCTATTACCTCATCAATTCCTGCAATATTTCAGCAGCAGGTCATCGCTTCTATTGAAAATTGGTTTTCAACCCGTGACTGGGCTTCCGCTAAGGGAGAAATTATTCCCAAGGTGGCAATACTAGCCGGTCTTTATGTTCTGTCCTTTATAGCTGTTGTAGTTCAGACCCAGCTTATGGCGATAATTACCCAAGGCTTTCTTGGAAAAATGCGTAAAACTATGTTTAACGGTATGCAGAATTTACCCATTAAATACTTTGATACCAATAAGCATGGCGACATTATGAGCCATTACACCAACGATATCGATACTTTGCGTCAGCTCGTATCTCAATCTATACCTGCACTCTTACAGTCGATTATCATAGTCGTAAGTGTGTTTTCAATTATGCTGTGGTACAGCGTGTGGATGACCATGGTAGTAATTGCAGGCGTTGTGGTTATGTTCTTTGTTACAAAGGTTATCGGCGGAGGTTCTGCTAAATACTTTATCCGTCAGCAAAGAGCAATCGGTAAAACCGAAGGCTTCATCCAGGAAATGATGAGCGGTCAGAAGGTAGTAAAGGTATTTAACCACGAAAAGCATGCTCAGGCTGACTTTGATAAGATAAATGACGCTCTTTATGAGGACAGCAGCCGTGCCCATGCCTACGCTAACTGCTTAGGCCCCATTATTCAGAATATAGGTAATATACTGTATGTTGTTATTGCAACCGTGGGCGGTTTGTTACTGCTGTCGGGAGCTAAGAATTTCAGCATTTCAGGTATGGCTTTTGAAATCAGTATTATAGTTCCGTTCCTTAATATGACGAAACAGTTCACAGGTAATGTAAATCAGGTTTCCCAGCAGATAAACTCCATTGTCATGGGTCTTGCAGGTGCTGAGCGAATTTTTGCTCTTATGGACACCGAGCCTGAAACGGATGACGGTTACGTTACCCTTGTTAATGCCGAAATTGATAAGGACGGTAACATTACCGAAACCAAAAAGCGTACCGGTATTTGGGCTTGGAAGCATCCTCACAGGGAGGACGGTACGGTTACCTATACACGTCTTGCAGGCGATGTACGTTTGTTTGACGTTGATTTCGGTTATGTTCCTGAAAAGACTGTTCTGCACAATATAGATGTTTATGCCGAGCCGGGTCAAAAGGTTGCATTTGTAGGCGCTACAGGTGCAGGTAAGACCACCATTACCAACCTTATCAACCGCTTTTATGACATTGCCGACGGTAAGATTCGCTACGACGGCATAAATATCAATAAGATTAAGAAAAGCGACCTTCGCCGTTCTTTAGGTATAGTTTTGCAGGAAACAAATCTGTTTACGGGTACGGTTATGGAAAATATCCGTTACGGCAGACTTGACGCTACCGACGAGGAATGTATCGAAGCGGCACGTCTTTCGGGTGCGGACGATTTCATAAGCCGTTTGCCGGCAGGGTACGATACTGAGCTTTCAAATAACGGTTCAAACCTTTCTCAGGGACAGAGACAGCTTATTGCCATTGCCCGTGCCGCTGTTGCAGACCCGCCTGTTATGATACTTGACGAGGCAACCTCATCAATTGACACCCGTACCGAGGCTATTGTTTCTAAGGGTATGGACAGACTGATGCAGGGCAGAACGGTATTTGTTATCGCTCATAGACTTTCTACCGTTAAGAACTCCGACGTTATTATGGTGCTGGAGCAGGGAAGAATTATTGAGCGTGGCAGTCATGATGCACTTATCGCCCAAAAGGGTAAATATTATCAGCTTTATACAGGTGCATTCGAGCTTGAATAAGATAATTTAAATTTAAGAATAATCCTCACTTTATACGAATATTATTAAATATAATCATTCGAATAAAGCGAGGATATTTTTATGGAAGAAAAATGTTTAAAGACAAGCGTTTTTGTAAACGACACTGTATACAGCGAATCTACAGAGCAGGCTGTGGATATTGATTTTACTTTGCCCGATTACTGTCCCGATATTTCTAAAATTTTCAAGTGCCAGTCTGTGCCAAGGGTTTCATCAAAGGGTATAAACGGCAAAACCGTAACGGTGGACGGTACGGTACTGCTGACACTTCTTTACACCGATAATCAGGGGAATCTCTGCTCATATGAGTATCAGTACCCATTCAGTAAAAATATCGAAATGCCTAATGAGCACAGCGGTGTAAATCTGTTCTGCAAAACCCGCACAGAATACATAAACTGCCGTGCGGTAACGGGCAGAAAGGTGGATATTCACGGCGCTGTTGGTATTTTTATAAAGGCTTTCAAGCGAAGAAGCACCGAAATTATTTCGGATATTGACGACGGTAATATAGAGCTTCACCGTGGTATTGCCCCTGCAACGGTTCCTATGGGCTATTCGGAAAAATACCTTATGGTTGAGGATGAACTGCATATCGGTCAGGGTCAGCCGTCAGTAAGAAATATTTTGAGGTGCGAGGCGAAATCCTGCGTCAGGGAAACAAAGGTAATCAACGATAAAGCGGTAGTAAAGGGTGAAATGACGGTCTGCGTTTTGTACTGTCCCGAGGGCGGCGGCAATCCCCAAAACGTTAAAACCGTAATTCCTTTCAGCCAGATAGTTGATGTAGACGGTATTACTGAAAGCTGTAACTGTGATACTACATCGGAAATTGCATTTTTTGAGGTAAAGCCCAGAGTTTCCTCTACAGGAGAGACTAAAATGTTCTCTGTTACGGCTAAAATCCTCCTTACCTGTAGTGCTACATGCGGCAATGAAATAGCGGTAGTTCTTGATGCATTTTCACGCAAATTTCAGGCAGAGGCTACAAGAAATAAGGTCTGCTTTGAGAAAATAACCACAAATATAAGCGAAACCTATCATTGCAAAAAGTCGGTTGAGCTTGAAATGCCTGTAGAATCCGTACTCGATTTGTGGTGTAATGTAGGACCTACTTCGGTTAAATTTGAGGACGGCAACATGATAATTTGCGGTACGGTTACGGCTTCAATGATTGTATGCGGAGAAAAAAACAACACCTTCTACTGTGAAAAGTCGGTGGATTTTGAATATAAGTATCCCGTAAACAACAGTACAGGAACACTTCATGCCGAGCCTGAAATCGAAATACTTTCCTGCGGTTATACCTTAACATCGCCCGAAAATATGGAGGTTAGGATTGATTTGACGGTTAATGCCGCCGTTTATGAGCGGAGCGAAATGTCCTTAATCTCCGATTTCCGTATTGACGAATCCCGTCCTGCGGTAAGAAAGGGCAGAGGGGCAATGGTTATCTATTTCCCGTCCGAGGGTGAATGTGTATGGGATATTGCCAGAAACTACAACGCCAGCGTAGAGGAAATAATGCGCATAAACGAGCTTGAAACCGAATCAGTTCCACAAGGCAAAATGATTTTAGTACCGATGATTTAAGTTAAAAAACCTCCCTATGGGAGGTTTTTTGCTAATATTCAAATATTTTAACAGCGCCTTTTGCTGTGCAGTTATCGGTTATATTGTCAGGTATTGTTATAACCTTTAAATCTGTTTTATTATTTATCAGCTCCGCCATAGGATTTTTAAGTGCGCCTTTTCCGCCAATAACAACTCCATTTTTTCCGCATTTTTTAACCGTTTCAATCTCATTTGCCAAAACCGTGCCTAGAAAGTAACTATAGCTTTCTGCCACGGAAATACCGAAAATGTTTTTTAATACTCGGGTTTTAAAAAGGGTTTCGTTTATGCCGTATTTTATACAGCTTTCGTATCCCCTAATTAAATATTCGGTATCGTAGCTATCGGTGCTTAAATCAACAGTACCCTTTAAAATTGTATTTCCGCTTAGAGCCGAAATCATTTCTCCTGTGAGCATGGTTTTACAGGAGTTAATTCTACCCAAATTATCAAGGGTAATCAGCTTTGAATGAGAACCGGGTAAAAGATAAGCATAATCGAAACCGTAATTATCGGTAAGCCCCATAATCTCGGTCTCCTCGCCTCGCATCATGTCGGTGTTTTCAGGCAGGTCACCCCTTATTATAACACCCGATATAAAATAAAAGGGGATAGCAGAGATATCATTTAAAACTACCTTTTGCATGGAATTGTGCAGTTCCTTAATTCCTGCAGGGGCGATGATGTGCTTTACCTCGTGTAATCCGTATTCGCTGGTTATCATTCCCGAGGCCAAGACAGCGGTAATATCCTTTTCGGTTAAGCCGAACTCTAAAAGCAGTTTTTGAATACTTTCTTTAACTGCTTTTTTTAGCTCGCTGTTTCCGTTAATACTGGTTTTAGCACCTATAGAAAAACGTATGGTTTTAATAATATTATTATCTTTAATAAGGCTTAGCCTTATGTTGGTGGTACCGCCGTCAATAGTGATATAATTATTCATCAGACTTCACCGCCGTAACATAGGCTTTGGCAAGACGGGCTATAGCGGAATAATCCGCTTTATCAATCAGGGCTTTAGGCGCAATATTGCCACCTATACCGAAACCGCAAACTCCGCTTTTTACATAATCCTTAATATTATTTTCATTTATTCCACCTACGGCTAAAAGCTTTATGTTGGAAAGGGGAGCTTTAATTGATTTAATATACTCCGTTCCCATAACCGATACAGGGAAAAGCTTTACAAAATCAGCACCTGCTTTATTTGCGGCAACTATTTCTGTAGGAGTTAGTGCACCGGGAATAGATACCATTCCTACACGGTATGTCTCCTTAATAACAGCTGAGTCGGTATTGGGGGAGATTACGAAAAGTCCACCGGCAGCTTTTGACAGACGCACTTGTTCGGTAGTGGTTACAGTTCCTGCCCCTATCATCATTTTATCGCCAAAGTGCTCGGTTAGTTTGCGTATATTTTCGGCAGTTTCGGTGTCACGGCTGCCGTCCGAATTATATGTTATTTCAAGAAGTCTTACACCGCCTTCGTAGAGGGCATCCGCCACGGCAATCAGTTTATCGTCAGGCACATCACGTAAAATTGCAATTATCTTTTCTTTTTCTATGTTTTCTATTATTGTATCCTTGTAAAATTTATGGTGAGTTTTAGGCGCACTTATTGTATCAATCTTAATTTCGTTTCCGTTTATGATATCCTCCTCGGTAAAAGAGGTAAAAAGAATTTCACGGGCAAACTCACGTCCACGGTCATAAGTTAGATAAATCCTGCCGTCATAATAATCGGCATCAGGGTAGGAAAGTCCTAAACGCTCGTCAATACAGTGCTTATATTTCCATGTTTTTCCGTCATCTTCTGAGAGGAGAACGGTCATTTTCTGTCTTACGGTCGGGTCATCGTTTACAATAAGCATTACTCTGCCGGAAGGCAAACGGGAAACAAAAAGTCTGGAATTAGCCGAGACGATACCGCTTAGCTTGGCTTCAGTCCAGGTAAGACCGTTATCGTAAGAATAGCTCTCCGCTAATTCACCCAAAGAGGTACGTGCAAACATACGGATAGCACCGTCATTCATCTGGTAAGCCATAGTCTCGTCAAAGATTGTAGCGAACTTTTCAGCACCGTAGTAATGGGTAAAAGTCTTTCCCTTGTCCTTTGAGATACTGTAGCCGTAGTTTTTGTTTAACTGGTCATAGTCAAAATAAAGTATATCACCGTTGTTTAAAAATGTAGGCTTGCAGCGTAAAAATCCCTGAAACATGTAGCGGGGAGCGGAAAATATGGGTTTTTCGCTGTCGGGATTTTCACATGTAATTTCCCATTCTGAGTGACCGAAATCGTTAAAGTGATAACCGTCTACAGTAACATCGGGAACGCCTGCCTTTTTGTCGGGAACAATTTCCTGTACTTCGCTGACATTATTCTGTACCCAACAAATATGCAAAACACCGTCAAGGTCGACAAAAAGCTGAATGTCAAGGGCATGAATTTTCTTTTCAACATTACTGGGAATTATCATAATAGGTTTTGACCATGTTTGACCCTTATCATCGCTGTAAACCAAAAGGTTATAGTTATCCATATGCGGCTCTCTGAGTCCGCCTGCATACCAGCCTGCATAAATTCTGCCGCCTTTGGTTATTGCAAGGGTAGGACAGCCTTGGAAAACACGGATATCCTCTAAGAACTTTGTTGAAGATGTATTTCTTAAAATTTCACATGGATAATTTTTTGCATTATTCATTTTTTAATTTCTCCCTTTTATTTTGTTACTTAATTTTACTATAATAAATAATCAATTTATATAGCGATTTTTGCAAAATATATTGATTTTTCTGCAATATAGGTTAAAATAATAAATGGGTGATAATATGGAAAGCTTTGCAAAATACATAAAGGATGAAAAAATCGTTTTTAAATACGCAAGGGGCGAAAGTGAGAAAAAGGGAAAGGAATTTCATAATTATTACGAAATACTTTACTTTTTAAATGGCGAAGCCACCTTTATTTCGCAGGACTTTTATCAGCCGCTAAAGCCTTACACATTAGCGGTTATCCCCAAAGAAACATATCACCGCTTTCTATTCAGCGGTGATGAGGCAGAATACAAGCGGTGTGTTTTTAATTTTACTGATAATATTGGTTTTAGTGAGCTTATTTCAAAATCTATGAAAAATATTGCGATTATAAAGGTAACCGAGCCGATAAAATTTTTATTTGAAAAGCTAATAGAAAAAGCCGATAAGGAGTATTCTAAGGAAATAAAGATAAATCTAATGTATTCGGTATTAGCGCTGTTGCTTGATGAAATTTCAGATTATAAAAATTCGGCTTCCACCGTCAGAAAATTAAACCCTGTAACAGAACAGAGCATAAAATTTATAACCGAAAATCTGTGTCAGCAGATAACTGTAGAGGATATTGCAAATTCGCTTAATGTGTCATCCTCAACTTTATCGCACATTTTTAAAGATGATATGAAAATTTCGATTTATAAATACATTCTCCACAAAAAGCTGGTGCTTGCCAATAAAAGTATAATTTCTGGAGTACCTCCGACAATTGCGGCGCTTGATAGCGGTTTTAACGATTATTCGGGCTTTTACAGGCAGTATAAAAAGATGTTCGGCTGCTCACCCTCGCAAAAATCCGTTTTGTAAATTCACTCGACCTTAATTATAAATGAAAAGTCGATATATCCGTCACCGGCTTTGGTGGAAAGGCTTGTAAGTGCAGGGGAATAGGCAATGCAGGTGTTTTGGAAAGCCAAGGGAACGACGGTGCAGTCCTTTAAAATTTTTGATTGTACCGAGGCTAAATCCTCGCCGTTAAAATCTACACCGAATTTGCTTAAATACTCCGCCGCATCGGGACTGTCAGCTCTTACGGGGAATATCGCCATAGAAAGACTGCGGCTTTTAAGCTCGGGAAGTAAAACATCGCTGCTTGAAGCCGCCTCAATATTTACAAATGCCGAAAGATTGTTTTGCCAATGCCCTACAATATCGGTAATTACCGATTTTATATTTCCGTTGTCGTAGTAGTAAAGCACTGTGTCTGACGGGAATTTTTTATTTTCCAGCTTTGCTACTTCCTCTAAATAAAGCTTTTTTCCTGCCTCAAGGTCATAAAGGGTCATACCGTCGGCAGGGGGATTTTCGGTAATTACATTTGGAAAAACTGAAGTGGCGGCAGTGTAGCCTTCTGGCAGACCGGAGGAATAAATTTCCCCGCCTACAAGCAGTAAAAGCGCTTTTCTCATGCTGTAGGAAAAATCCTCGCTTAAGGTCATTACCCAGCAGATATTTTGGTAATCTACAGTTTCAAGTCCTGCACTTTTAATTTCCTCGGACTCGGCGGAGTCGATAAAAGCAATATCTATACTGTTTTTCTTTAGCTTTTCGGTTACTGCTTCGTCATTATTGCAGGTAAGAAATACCGCCGCATTTTCGGCATAAAAGCTGCCTGTATATTCCTCATTTCGGTAAAGCCTTATACCGAAGCTTTCCTTGTTCCATTTGGTAAGCTTGTAACTGCTGTTGGAGATTATATAATCCTTAAAAAGTCCGTATTTTCCCGACGCTTCCTCAAATAGCTTTTGGTTACAGGGCATGGCAACACTTGTGGTAAGGGTGTTTTCAAAATCCGCATCCGCATAGGCTAATGTGATTTCAAGTGTCTTACTGTCAACCGCCCTTACACCTAATTTTTCGGGGGAAAGATTTCCATTTAAAATTTCCTCAGCACCTGAAACAGCGCTGAGTCTTGCGGCATAGGGTGCTTTGGTATCGGGTGTGACAGCACGCCTGAAGGCGAAAACGAAATCATCAGCCGTCACATCGTCACCGTTGCTCCATTTAGCAGTTTTACGGATTTTAAATGTATATGTAAGACCATTTTTTGTATAGCTGTCAGCTACACCGTTTGCTATGTTGCCCTCGGCATCCTTACGTAAAAGCCCCTCGTAAATATTGCCGATTATTAAAAGCTCTGCGTCGGCGCTTGCGGTCTGTGGGTCAAGGGTGGAGGGAACGGCAGGCAGTTCAAAATAAATATAAGCGTCCCTTGTGCTTTCGGTACAGCCGCCGAGAGGGGACAGGCACATCAATATACCAAGTGTAATAACTATTGCTTTAAATATCTTTTTCATATCTTTTACCTTTAACTTCATTTTTAACAATTATAAAACAAAAATATGTAAATTTCAATAATTTAACCAAAATTAAATGTTATTTTTTTATCAAAAATTTAGAAAAAAGGGTTTTCAAAATCTAAAATTCATGTTATAATAAACAAGTATATGTATAGTCTTATAACCGATTTACCAAAATATTGGGGATTTGGCAGACTTACTTACAATTTTTTATAGGAGGATTCAGTTTCATGCTAAAGAAAATCAGTAAACTCCCCTTTAAGGGAACGGCTGAACAGGAACAGAAGCTGAGGGAAGTAATCGGGGCTAGCAAGCACGACAAGAGCCTTTTAATGGCAGTGATGCAGCAGGCGCAGGATATTTACGGTTACCTTCCCATGGAGGTTCAGACAATGATAGCCGAGGGTATGGATGTACCGCTGGAGAAGGTTTATGGTGTTGCTACCTTCTACGCACAGTTTTCACTGTCACCAAAAGGCGAGTACAACATTTCTGTCTGTCTTGGTACAGCCTGCTATGTTAAGGGCTCGGGCGATATTTTCGACCGTTTGAGCGAGAGACTTGGAATCGGCGCTGACGAATGTACCGAGGACGGTAGATTTTCTCTCACCGCCTGTCGTTGTATAGGCGCCTGCGGTCTGGCACCTGTACTGACTGTTAACGAAGAGGTTTACGGCCGTCTTACCGCTGATGATGTTGACGGTATACTCGAAAAATACGGATTCGGCAAGTAAAAATTGCCTGAAGGGATAATACTGTTATGAAAATCAGTACAATCAGGGAGCTTCTCGATGCTCAGGTCATCTGTTGTGAGGATGGACTTGCACGTCACGTATATTCTGCCTGCGGCAGTGATATGATGAGCGATGTTTTAGCCTATGTCAAGGATCAAGCGGTTTTGCTTACGGGACTTGTTAATTCACAGGTCATAAGAACGGCTGAGATGATGGACATGAACTGTATCGTTTTCGTGCGTTCAAAAATGCCCACCCCCGAAATGACCGAGCTTGCAAAGGAAAGCGGTATAGTGCTCCTTGCTACTAAAAAGAGAATGTATGAGGCATGCGGTATTCTTTACAGCAACGGTCTTGTAGGAAACAGGGTTAAAAATGGCTGAAGCACTTAATTTTCATTTCATTGTTGACGGTGAGGATTTTACCTCTGCCGGTCAGGCATCGGTTCAGGTGAAAAAGAATTTGCGTCAGTTGGGGTTGCCGTCCGAAATTATTAGACGGGTATCTATTGCAATGTACGAGGGCGAAATCAATATGGTAATCCACGCAGGCGGCGGCACTGCCGACGTTAATGTGACAGAGGATTATGTTGAAATTCTCCTTAAAGATAACGGTCCCGGTATAAAGGACGTTGAGCAGGCTATGCAGGAGGGCTTTTCCACCGCTACCGACAGTATACGTTCTTTAGGCTTCGGCGCTGGTATGGGACTTCCCAACATGAAACGCTACACCGACTTTATGAAAATTGACTCTGTTTTAGGTAAGGGTACCGACATTACTATGAGGGTAAATATTGAATAAATTTCGGCAGGTATTTCATTATGAATACATATGAGCATTCTGTATATTTGGATGTCCAAAAATGCAACGGCTGTACCACCTGTTTGAAGCACTGTCCGACCGAGGCTATCCGTATAAGAGAAAATCGAGCCGTTATAAATCAGGAGCGCTGTATTGACTGCGGCGAATGTATAAGGGTCTGCCCTAATAACGCTAAAAAGGCGAAATGCAGTAAGCTTTCGGCTATGGACAAATTCAAGTGGAAAATAGCTTTGCCTGCTCCTACACTTTACGGTCAGTTTGATAATCTTGACGATGTGGATTATGTGCTTGACGGGCTTTTAAAAATCGGGTTTGACGATGTTTTTGAGGTTTCTGCTGCGGCAGAGCTTGTCTCGGCTTATACGAGGCTTTACCTTAAAAACAAAACGGTTAAAAAACCTGTTATAAGCTCGGCTTGTCCCGTAATTTTAAGGCTTATCGGATTGAGATTTCCCTCCCTTACGGATAATATTATCCATATGCTGCCCCCTATGGAGGTGGCGGCGGCACTAGCGAGGGATAGGGCAAAGGAACAGCATCCCGAGCTTAGAGATGAGGATATAGGTGTTTGCTTTATTTCACCCTGTCCTGCAAAGGCAAGCTATGTCAAAAACGGCTTTGCCGATTATAAAAGTCGGGTGGACGTTGTAGTTTCTGTCAAGGATATTTATTTTCAGCTTATTTCCGCTATGAAGTACGGAAGTGAAGTAAAATCTCTGTCAAAATCGGGAATGATTGGCATTGGCTGGGCAACCTCGGGCGGTGAGGCTACCGCTATATTTAATGAAAGCTACTTGGCGGCGGACGGTATTGACAATGTTATCAAGGTTCTCGACCAAGTGGAAAACGGAAATATACCGCCTCTCGAATTTATAGAGCTTAACGCCTGTACGGGCGGCTGTGTCGGCGGAGTTATGACGATACAAAATCCCTTTATAGCAAAGGCAAGACTTCAGTCCTTAAGACGGTATTTACCTGTATCTCAGAATTTTATTTCCAAGAATGAGGAAAACCGTCTGCCTGACGGTGTACTGTTTAGCGAGCTTCCGGTATATAAGCCGATTTCACGTCTTAGTGACAGTATTTCAGAGTCAATGCGTATGATGGGTGAAATACAAAAGCTTCGTGAACAGCTTCCGTGTATCGACTGCGGCTCCTGTGGTGCGCCTAACTGCCGAGCTTTTGCAGAGGATGTTGTAAAGAAAGAGGCAACCCTTGATGACTGCCTTATAAGAAGGCACAATATTCAAAAGGACGGCGATAGTAGGTGACAGTAAGGGAGTTATGCTTAACAGAGGACTTTAAACCCCTCGCTTTGCCTGACGGTGAAAGGGAAATAAAGGGTGTTTACATAGGCGACCTTTTAAGTTGGGTAATGGGCAGAGCGTCAGCTGATGATGCTTGGATTACCATAATGTCCAACCAGAATATTGTCGCTGTTGCCTCCCTTGCAGATACAGCATGCATTATTGTGGCCGAGGATGTTAAATTGGAAAGCGAAATTACCGATTTGGCTTTAAGTAAAGGTGTAAATATTCTTTCAAGTGATAAGAGTATTTACGAAACCGCCGTTATTTTAAGTAAGCTTTTATGAAAAGGTATTATTATGACCTGCATATCCATTCCTGTCTGTCCCCCTGTGGGGATGATGATTCCACGCCTGACAGTATAGCCGGAATGGGTGAGCTTAACGGACTTGATATTATGGCACTTACCGACCATAACACCTGCAAAAACTGTCCTGCTTTTTTCGAGGCGGCTTTGCGGCACGGTATTTTACCGATTGCGGGTATGGAGCTTACAACGGCTGAGGATATACACGCTGTATGTCTTTTCCCGAATTTGGAAGCTGCTATGGATTTCTCGGGGGAGATTGAAAAACGGCGAATTCTTATAAAGAACCGTACCGATATTTTTGGCAATCAGCTTGTTCTTGACAGTGAGGACAATATTATCGGATGTGAGGAGTATTTGCTGTCTAACGCTACAACGGTCAGTCTTGACGCGGCACCTTCCTTAGTAGAGAGTTTTGGCGGCATATGCTATCCTGCCCACATTGACCGTGAATCCAACGGTGTTATAGCGGTACTGGGTGCTTTCCCCGAAAGCCCGAAATTTCACTTTGCAGAAGTGCATAACAGGGAAAAGAAAGATGAATATTCCCTTTTAAGCGGTATTTCTAAGGATAAGCTGATAATAAGCTCGGACGCCCATTATTTATGGGACATTAAAGAAAAAAACGAGTTTTTCTTGCTTGATGAGATACCGACAGACAGCTATTGTGCAGGGGAGTATCTTATAAAGCATTTAAAGAGGTAGGTTATGAAAGAATTATCCTTGAATATTTTGGATATTACCGAAAACTCGGTAAAAGCAGGGGCATCACTCACCGAAATTTTCATTGACGAGAGTGATGAAAAGCTTGTTCTTACCATAATCGACAACGGCTGCGGTATGACCGATGAGGTCTTAAAGACCGTTACCGACCCTTTTTACACAACCCGAACTACACGCAAGGTTGGAATGGGACTACCCCTTTTAAAAATGGAGGCAGAGCAAACAGGCGGTAGGCTTAGTATTACTTCAAAGCATGTCTCGGCGGATGCCGATAATCACGGTACAACAGTTTGTGCTGAATTTAATAAAAATCATATTGACTTCACACCGTTAGGTGATGTAGTTTCAACTATTACCACTTTAATTCAGGGTCACCCTGATACCGACTTTTTTTACCGTCACAGCTTTGACGTTAAAGAGGTTTCCCTTGATACAAGGGAGCTTAGGGCAGTCCTTGATGATGTACCTCTTAATACCTTTGAGGTAATAAAGTGGATAGAAGATAATTTAAAAGAGCAGTATTTAGAAGCCTGACGGTGTCAGACTTCGGAAAGGAAGATATTTATGAAATCATTGGCTGAGTTACAGGCAATTAAAGAAAAAATGAAGAACAAGGTAGTTCTTCGTGAGGGTACAGGCGATTACCGTGTAGTTGTAGGTATGGCTACATGCGGTATTGCGGCAGGTGCCCGTCCCGTACTTAACACACTTGTTGAGGAGGTTAACAATTCGGGTCTTGCCGATAAAATAACCGTTTCTCAGACAGGCTGTATAGGCATCTGCCAGTATGAGCCCGTTGTTGAGGTGTTCGAGGCAGGCAAGGAAAAGGTTACCTATGTTAAAATGGATGCCGATAAGGCAAAACGTGTTGTTGAAGAGCACTTAAAGGGCGGAAAGGTTGTAGCAGAGTATACAATCTCCGCTCAAAAGGTATAATTGGAGGTATAGTTTATGATTCGTGCACATGTACTCATTTGCGGCGGTACCGGCTGTACTTCATCGGGAAGTCAGGATATTCAAAAGGCTTTTCGTGAGAATATAGAAGCCTGCGGTCTTGCCGAGGAAGTAAAGGTTGTACAAACAGGATGCTTCGGTCTTTGCGCTTTAGGTCCTGTTGTTATCGTTTATCCTGACGGTACTTTCTACAGCAGAGTTACTTCCGATGACGTTAAAGAGATAGTTGAGGAACACCTGCTTAAAGGCCGTATAGTTGAACGCTTAGTTTACAGCGATACCGGAAGCGAAAAAGTAAAAGAGGAAATAGGTAACGTTGCTTTGAATGATACCGTTTTCTACAAATCACAAAACCGTGTGGTTTTGCGTAACTGCGGTGTTATCAACCCCGAAAACATTGATGAATATATCGCTATGGACGGTTATGCCGCTCTCGGTAAGGTACTTACAGAAATGACTCCTGAGGATGTCATTAAGGTGGTTACCGATTCGGGTCTAAGAGGCCGTGGCGGCGGCGGATTCCCCACCGGTCGTAAGTGGGCACTTACCGCTCCTAACAAGGCTGACCAGAAGTACGTTGTATGTAATGCTGACGAGGGTGACCCCGGTGCATTTATGGACCGTTCCGTACTTGAAGGCGACCCCCACTGTCTTGTTGAGGCTATGGCTATTGCAGGCTATGCTATCGGCGCTACAGAGGGTTATGTTTACGTACGTGCTGAGTATCCTATCGCAGTTAAGCGTTTGCAGAAGGCTATTGACGATGCCCGCGAATATGGACTTTTAGGCAAGGATATATTCAGCTCAGGCTTTGATTTCGATTTACATATCCGCTTAGGTGCAGGCGCATTCGTTTGCGGTGAGGAAACTGCCCTTATGACATCTATTGAGGGTAACCGTGGTGAGCCGAGACCCCGTCCGCCTTATCCGGCAGTTAAGGGTCTTTACGGTAAGCCTACCGTTGAAAATAATGTTGAGACCTTTGCTAACATTCCTCAGATAATCCTCCGTGGTGCTGATTGGTTTGCATCTATGGGTACTGAAAGATCTAAGGGTACAAAGGTATTCGCTTTAGGCGGTAACATTAACAATACAGGTCTTGTTGAAATTCCTATGGGTACAACACTTCGTCATATTATTGAGGATATTGGCGGCGGTATTCCGAACGGTAAGAAGTTTAAGGCAGCTCAGACGGGCGGCCCCTCAGGCGGATGTATTCCTGCTTCCCTCATTGATACAGAGGTTGACTACGATAACCTAACCGCTATCGGCTGTATGATGGGCTCTGGTGGACTTATCGTTATGGATGAGGATAGCTGTATGGTAGATATGGCTAAGTTCTTCCTTGAATTTACTGTTGACGAGTCCTGCGGTAAATGTACTCCCTGCCGTGTGGGTACAAAGCGTTTGCTTGAAATTCTTGATAAGATTACTAAGGGTAACGGAACTATTGAGGATATTGACAGACTTGAGCAGCTCTGCAACTACATTAAGCAGAATTCTCTCTGCGGTCTCGGTCAGACTGCTCCTAACCCCGTACTTGCAACCCTTAAGTTCTTCCGTGACGAATATGTAGCTCACGTTGTTGATAAGACCTGCCCTGCAGGTGTATGTAAGGATCTTGTTGCTTACTCTATCGACGCTGACAAATGTAAGGGCTGTACCAAGTGCGCTCGTAACTGTCCTGTTGGCGCTATCAGCGGTGCTATTAAGAATCCTCACACCATCGACCAGAACGTATGTATCAAGTGCGGTGCTTGCGTTGAAAATTGCCCCTTCGGTGCAATTTATAAAAAGTAAGAAAGGAGCCTTATAATAATGGATATGATAAATGTTAAAATTAACGGTATAACAGTCGCCGTACCCAAGGGCTCTACTGTTTTAGATGCCGCACGTCTTGCAGGGGTCGAAATTCCCACCCTTTGCTTTATGAAGGAAAAGAACGAAATCGGTGCTTGCCGTATCTGCGTTGTTGAGGTTAACGAGGGCAGAGGTTTCCGTATGGCTACCGCCTGCGTTTATCCCGCAAGCGAGGGTATGGAGGTTCTCACAAATACCGAAAAAATTCAAAAGGCAAGAAGGACTACTTTGGAGCTTATTCTCTCTACCCACGAAAAGAAATGTCTTTCCTGTGTTCGCTCTACAAACTGCGAATTGCAAAAGCTCTGCCGTGACTACGGTGTAGAGGAAAGCGCATTTGAAGGTTTCAAACCTGTTTATGAGCTTGATAACAGCACACCCCACCTTGTAAGGGACAATAATAAATGTATCCTTTGCCGCCGTTGCGTTGCCGCTTGTAATGAACAGTATGTAGGCGTTATCGGCGCTAACAACCGTGGTATTGATACCGCTATCGGCACTCCCTTTGAGGTAGGTCTTGCTAATGTTCCGTGTATCTCCTGCGGTCAGTGTACCGTTGTATGTCCTACGGGAGCACTTGTTGAAAAGGACGATACCGATAAGATTTGGGACGCTCTTTCCGACCCGACAAAGCATGTTGTGGTACAGACCGCTCCCTCTATCCGTGCAACTCTCGGTGAATGTTTCGATATGCCTATCGGCACTAATGTTGAGGGCAAGATGGTAGCAGCACTTCGTAGACTCGGCTTCGATAAGGTATTCGATACCGACTTTGCCGCCGACCTTACAATCGTTGAAGAGGCAAACGAGCTTGTTGAGCGTATTAAGAACGGCGGAACTCTGCCGATGATTACTTCATGCTCACCCGGTTGGGTTAAGTTCTGTGAGTATTATTATCCCGATATGCTGGCTCACTTGTCTTCCTGTAAATCTCCCCAGCAGATGGCAGGTGCTGTAATTAAAACCTACTATGCCGAAAAAGCAGGCATTGACCCGAAAGACATAGTTAGTGTTTCTGTAATGCCCTGTACTGCTAAGAAGTTTGAGATAGGCAGAGACGACCAGAGTGCCGCAGGTGTTCCCGATGTTGATATCGCTATCACTACACGTGAGCTTTCACGTATGATTATGCGTGCAGGTCTTAACTTCAAGAACCTTCCAGACGAGGAGTTTGACAGTCCTTTGGGTGACGATACAGGAGCAGCTGTTATATTCGGCGCTACAGGTGGTGTTATGGAGGCGGCTTTACGTACCGCTAACGATTGGCTGACTGGTAAAGACAATACCGATATAGACTTTACTGCTGTGCGTGGTACAATGGGTCTTAAACAGGCAACCGTTAACATCAACGGAAGTGACATTAAGGTAGCTGTAGCTTCGGGCGCCTCTGCCGCTAAGGTTGTTATGGACAGAATGAAGTCCGGCAACCCTGACGGTTGGGCATTTGTTGAAATAATGGGATGCCCCGGAGGCTGTGTAAACGGTGGCGGTCAGCCCATTCAGCCTCAGTATGTACGTGATACGGTTGATTTAAAGGCAGTTCGTGCTAAGGCACTTTACGATCAGGATGCTTCAATGCCTATCAGAAAGTCACATGAGTCTCCTGTGGTAAAAGCTCTCTACAGCGAGTGGTATGACGGTTTCGGCGGCCATAAGGCTCACCATGACCTCCACACCTCTTACGTTGCAAGAAAGAAATATTCTAAATAATTAGGATAAACTTAACCCCGAAACGGAATTTCCGTTTCGGGGTTTTATGTTAGTTACCGATATAATCATTATCAAAGGTTATAACACATTGAAAGGTTGGGTTTATAAGCTGAGCCATAACGGTTATTTTGTTTTGCAGTTCTCGGCGGGTCAGCTTTAAATCCGAGGGGACAACAACATCAAAAATCAGGTTTGTTCGGTTATCGCTTACAGGTGTCATACGGAAATCGTGCAGAGTCAGTCTTTCGTCGATAACCTTTATACCCTCGACCATTTTTTGCTTGGTCTCAATAACCGCCGCATTATCTGTATCTATCGGGTCCATATGAATAACCAAGCAAACATCAAGCTTTTCGTTTATCAGCTTTTCGCAAAGGTCAATCTGTTCGTGGCACTTTACAATATCACAGTTTTGGGGTACCTCTACGTGTACCGAGGCAAACTGTCTGCCTGCACCGTAATTATGTACGATGAGGTCATGTATCCCCACAAATTGCTTAAAGGAAAGAACTGTGTTTTTGATTTCGTCAATAAGCTCCTTATCAGGTGGAGAACCTAAAATTTGGTCTAAGGTCTCTTTAGCAGACATAATTCCCGAATAGAGCACGAATAATGAGACACCTATACCCATTACCGCATCCAGATTAAAGGGTAGGGAAACGAGCATCGAAACCCCTACCGAAATTAGGATGACTGCGGTGGCAATCATATCGTTAAGAGAGTCCTGCGCTGTGGCAAGCAGGGCTTCAGAGCATATTTTTTTGCCTACTTTACGGTTAAAGGCGAACATCCAGAATTTTAGCAAAATAGAAATTGCAAGAATAATTATTGCCCATACCGAGTAATTAGGCATCACCTCACCATTTACTAACGTTTTAACCGATGATTTAAACAGCTCAATACCTACAAGCAAAATAAGTATTGCCACCACAAAGGCAGACATATGCTCCATTCTGCCGTGTCCGAAAGGGTGGTCGCTGTCAGCAGGCTTACCGGCTAATTTAAAGCCAATCATGGTAATAATAGACGAGCCCATGTCGGACAGATTATTAAATCCGTCCGCCGCAATTGAAATACTGCCTGAAATAAGCCCTACGGTGATTTTTATTATACATAGCAAAAGATTACAGAATATACCTACAAAGCTACCCAGCGTTCCGTAAGCTTGCCTGACATTTACATCCTTAACATCCTCGGGATTTTTTACAAACAGTCTTATAAGCAGTGAGGACATTACATTTTAGCTCCCTTACTGCCCTTAGTGCCGAACGAAATACCCGAAAGTATGTTAGTGTCAATAGTAAAGGTTAAATTCTCACGGCTTCTTTGTCTGCGGAAAGCAAGCTCTATAAGCCTGTCGCAAAGCTCGGGGTATTTAATACCACTTGCCTCCCAAAGATAAAAGGCAAGGGAGCCGGGGATGGTGTTGATTTCGTTTGCGTAAACGGTGTCGGTCTCGGTGTCAATTATAAAGTCTATTCGTACTACTCCGCTGGCACCGATAGCCTTAAATATCTTGCAAGCAAGGTCTCTTATTTCCTTTGACTTTTCCTCGCTTAAATCCGCGGGAATTTTACGACCAAGGGATGCCATACCCTTGCTTTGTCCGCCGTTTTTGGAATTTCCCATATACTTATCCTCATATGAAAGAATTTCATCATTCATAAAAGGCTCCTCACAAACGCTGGCGGTGCAGGAATCGGTATCACCTAAAACCGAACAGTTGATTTCTCTGATAGCTGATACCGCATGCTCTACAAGAATTCTATCAGCAAAGGAAAGGGCAAGTGTTATCGCATCATCCAACTCTTCAATAGCATTAACTTTAGTAATACCTACGCTGGAGCCTAAATTTACAGGCTTAACTATTAAGGGAAAACCGATTTTTTCGGTAATTTCAGCCGTTATGCTTTCCTTGTCGGTCATATATTCACGTGCTCTGAAGCACACGCAGTCAAGAACGGGCAGACCCGCGCCCTTTAAAACGTCCTTAAAAATCGCCTTATCCATGCCTACGGCGGAGGATATAATGTCACATCCTACATAGGGAAGACCTAAGTACTCAAAATAACCTTCGATAGTACCGTCCTCACAGTTGGTACCATGAACAACAGGAAAAGCAACGTCAATATTTACAGGCTTTTTAGAGCTGAAAAGACCTGCGTTTTCATACTTCATAACAACATTTCTGTTTTCTTTTACTAAGTAGACCTTTTTGCACTTCTTTAAAAGCTCGGGCATATTGCGGTATTCCTCGATAGTAAAAAGGTCGCTTCCTGTGTACATCTCGCCGTCCTTAGTAACATAGACGGGAGTAACATCGTATTTTTCACGGTCAATCGCACGCATTGCCTGAACTGCCGAGATTATGGATACCTCATGCTCAACAGAACGGCAACCGTAAAACACTGCTACGTTAGTTTTCATCCTTATCACCTTAATTTAAGTAATTATCGGGCAAATCGTTTTCAAGCAGTACTACAGAATTACTGTCAGCAAAGCCTGAATATATTTCCATAGCCTCTCTAAAGCTGCCTACAGCAAATACCTTATCCTTTGGGAAATTAGAATCTTTAGCGGCGGCAAGCATCGGCTTTGAACGGTTATTGCCTACGAATATCATTATATCACAATATTTCGCCGCTTCAAGTCCGAGATTGTAATTACATTCATATTCTTTGTCTCCAAGCTCAATAAGACCGGGTGTGATTATAACCTTTGTCATACCATCAAAGGAGCCGAGCACCCGTACCGCCTCTAAAGAGCCTTCGGGATTTGCATTGTAAGCATCATCAATAAGCAGCGAGCCTTTTATAGACGATTTAAGCTCCAAGCGGTGTTCAGTAGGCTTAAGAGAAGCAACGGCGAATTTAATATCCTCTACAGATACACCCAAACTGTAGGCTATAGCCGCCGCCCCTGTAATATTTATTATACTGTGAAGCCCTAACAGCTTAGAAGTAAGCTTTACCGTATCATTGCCTAATTTAACCTCAAATTCCGAGCCGTTTCTGCCGTAGGAGATATTCTCTGCCGTAAAATCAAAGTCAGCATCTGTTCCGTAAACGGTGAAATTTTCATTTTCAATTCGGCTAATAATTTCGGCACTGTCACCGTTTACAAACACCTTACCGTTTTTTGTTTTAACCGCATTTGCTAATTCAAACTTGGTTTTAAAAACATTATCAACCGTTTTAAAGGTTTCAAGGTGTTGAGCGCCTACAGAGGTAATCATTCCCATATCAGGGTCTACTATATCGCATATTTCCTTAATGTCCCCGATATTTTTTGCTCCCATTTCACAAACGAAGATTTGGGTTTGCGGCTTTAAGCTTTCCCTTACGGTTCTTACAACACCCATAGGTGTATTAAAGCTGTGGGGTGTGCAGACTACGTTGAATTTTTCGCTTAAAATACGGGTAAGAATAAATTTCGAGGTAGTTTTACCGTAGCTGCCCGTAATACCAATAACATTTAAATTTTTATGGCTTTTTAGTATACGCTTCGCATCGTTTACATAGTATTTTGCAAAAGCCTTTTCTACAGGATTTGTAACTGCCCAGCTGATGTATACCAAAATAGGGGAAATAAAGCTTAGTAAAAAGGTTACAGCCGCCGCCGCTCTGCCGAGAACGGTATCACCGAAAATAGCATAAAGCACAACAAAAAGGGCAAAAATGAGAAAAGCGGCAGTATAAAGCCGTTTGACCCTTGCAGTAAAAACAAGCTTTTTAATTGACTTTTTTTGTGTGTTTACCGCCGAATATATATTAAATCCTAAACAAGCTGCAATAAAAAAGGTCTGAATTTTGTAAAGACCAAAGCAAAACAGCAAAGAGGATATTAGAAATAAATATATCGGCAAGCCTTCAAAATTTTCTTTTAGCCATTTGGTATATCGTGAGGGAAAATATGAATTCTGTTGCAGCATTTGAAATTGACGTGTAATAGAGAACATACCCGAAATTGCCGCAAGAATTAAGGAAATGAGTAAATAATAATTCATGAAAATCACCTTTATTTTATAAAGCTGTTGAGTATTGCGTGTGCCTGATAGGGCTGTTCACAAAACGAATAATGCCCTGTACCTTTGATTACGCAAAGTCCTGAATCGGGGATAAGGCTTTCGATTATTTTAGCATCGCTTAAAGGAGTTGCAGTATCGTTTTCACCCCAAATTAAAAGTGTAGGGCATTTAATATTGTGAATAATATCTCTAAGGTCGGTGTTTACAAGGGATACAAGGGTTTTACGTAAAACCTCAGGAGCGGCATTGTAGTCCGCCGAGCCGTAATGCTTTCTCGCTTTGTCAAGGAGCGGCTCGCTATGATTTTTAATAACAGGAAGTGACAGCACTCTCTTAATTGCCTTAAAGCTTTTAGCCCTTAATTTTTGTTTTGTACTTTTTTTAGGGATAAGGCCCGCAGAATCCAGCAAAACTATTTTAGGGGGATTTACCATACCGTCAGCCGCCATTTTAAGTATAACTCTGCCGCCGTGGGAATGACCAATAAGTATTGGGTCGCTGATATCTACAGCCGCCATGAATTTAAGAACAAAATGGCAGTAATCGTCTAAGCTCCATGGAGTATCCATAGTGTCCGACCCGCCGCAGCCGGGGAAATTCACGGCAAACAAACGGCAACGGTTTTTAAGGGTATTTATAATTCCACGGTAAACATCAAAGGATGAACCC
>JAFUOL010000019.1 GCA_017481865.1 Clostridia bacterium
GAAAAAACCGATTACCCCTCTGAGGAGGAGCAGTTCAGGGTATATAAAAAGGTTCTTGAAAGCATGGCTACCAAAAAGGTCATCATCCGCACTTTGGATATCGGTGCCGACAAGCAGGCAGATTATTTCAACCTTGCAAAGGAAGAAAACCCTGCTTTGGGACTTCGTGCAATTCGTTTGTGTCTCGAAAGACCCGAAATTTTCAAAACTCAGCTAAGGGCACTGTACAGAGCCTCGGTTTACGGGAATTTAGGTATCATGTTCCCAATGGTTACAAGCGAAAACGAATTAAAGGAGATTTTAGCTTTGTGTGATGAGGTCAAAGCTGAGCTTACAGAGCAAAATCTGCCTTTTGCAAAGGTGGAGCTTGGCATAATGATAGAGACCCCTGCGGCGGCAATTATCAGCGACAAGCTGGCACCTATGGTGGACTTTTTCAGCGTAGGCACAAATGACCTTACACAATATACCCTCGCCTGTGACAGGCAAAATCCAAAAATAGAGCGCTTTTGCGACACTCATCACGAGGCAATTCTGCGTCTTATTGAGTTTTCGGCAAAGAATGCCCATGCAAACGGAGCTTGGATAGGTATTTGCGGCGAATTAGCCGCCGATACTACCTTGACCGAAACCTTTTTGCGGATGGGAATAGACGAACTTTCCGTCTCTCCCTCATTCGTTCTCAAAGTAAGGGATGCTGTCAGAAAGGTCAACTTGAAAGCGTAAATGCGTAAAATAAAAATCCTTGAAGTCGAAACGGCTTCAAGGATTTTTTACTTATAAAGTTATCTGTTTAAATTATCTGAAATTTGATTTTTGATTTCTGCCATGCCCTTTACAGTCGGATGACCGCAGCGCTTATCGATATTTTTTAATTGAATTTGCTGTATATTATAATGCTCGCAAGCTGATTTAATGCCTTGGGTAATTTCGTCTTTTAAATCACAATTTATAATAAAAACTATATTTGCGTTGGGCAGTACTTCCTTTAATCTGTTTATAAAAAAACACACTGCCGGTAAAACGGAGTATAAATCCTGCTTTTGCCAATCGGAATATTTAAGCTCCCCTATAGGAGAATTTGCCCAGCTATCATTAGTTCCGCCAAATACAAAAACGGTGTTAATATCATTGTTTTTAAAGAAATCCGCTTTTATAAGCTTATCCAATCTGCATATAAAAGAAGACGTTTCGGAACAGTCGGTATTATTATATCCGGTATAACATATAGTCGAACCTGACCAGCTATTGTTTAAGATTAAACTGGATTTTATTTCGGAAAATAATTGGTGCCACCAGGTTTCCGCTACGTTTCGCACATCGGTTTCTTCTCTATAATTTTCAGAGTAATATACTGCGTATCCCTCGGGTATATAACCTTTAAAAGTGGAGTAACTGTCTCCGAAAATCAAAACATTTTTTAAATCCATAACTTAAACCTTCTCTTGCGACTTTATAAATCTTGCTAAGTATATCATAAAATAAAGCCGTTTTCAACAGCTTTGTTTTACATATTATTAAAGATTATTTATGGGGAGGCACAAAGCTTAAAACCGATTACGGATTTGAAACCGATAAGGATATAGCGGCTGAGGGCTGGATGCTTTCCTGCCATAAGGATGGAGTAAACATCGTATTAAACGGCGAGTATAAAGGCAAAGCCTTGGATGAAGTTTTAGAAATATGGGGAAAAGAGTCTCTCGGTAAAAGAGCGAGTGAGTTTTCATATTTTCCTATTTTAATAAAGCTTATAGATGCAAAACAAAAACTGTCAATACAGGTTCATCCTGATGATGAGTATGCGTTAGCGGTTGAGGGTGAATACGGAAAAACCGAAATGTGGTATGTTGTTGACTGTGAAGAAGGTGCAGAGCTGATTTACGGTTTTAAAAACAGAATATCAAAGGAGGAATTTGAAAGAAGAATTAAGGATAATACCTTGACCGAGGTATGTAATTTTGTGCCTGTTAATAAGGGCGATGTATTTTTTATATCGGCAGGAACTCTTCACGCAATAGGAGAGGGAATTCTTATAGCCGAGGTGCAACAGAATTCAAACACAACTTACCGTGTCTCTGATTATGGAAGACTCGGAGCTGACGGAAAGCCCAGAGAGTTGCATATTGAAAAAGCATTGCAGGTTACAGAATGCAATGCTCCTGTGATGCCTTACGGCAAGGTTGGAATAGAGAACATCAAGGACGGTATAAAAGAAAGAAATTTAGCACAGTGCGATAAATTTACCTCAAAAACCGTTTCACTGAGCGGTAAATATGTTATTGATAAAAAGGAAACCTTTGTATCACTTATAGTTATTGAAGGCGAATTAACAGTTAAGTGGACAGACGGGGAAATAGCTTCTAAAAAAGGAGACAGTATTTTTATTCCCGCCGGTTTAAATGTTGAACTTAACGGTCAAGCTGAACTATTATACAGTTGTGTATAGAATAAGTTTTGATATTATATCCTATTTATAAGACGATGACAAAAAGTAAAGAAGGTAAATTGAATATTAAAGATTATTAGAATAATAAAATTTATTTTCTCATACAATTAAACAGTACTTTAGGAGTTGATTGTATGAGAGAAGCGTCAGATGAGCGTGCGGTAATATTGGGGGAGTATATATTAGATACAGGCGCCACGGTAAGAGCCACGGCAAAGGTTTTCAAAATAAGCAAATCTACGGTACATAA
>JAFUOL010000020.1 GCA_017481865.1 Clostridia bacterium
AAGACAGCCGCACGTGAGCGGCTGCCCGAAATGGTAATGCGTTGCTAAACTTTCAGTGCCCCTTTTAGGGGCTAATCCAGTAATCACCCCTTATAGGGGTGGAGCATACCACCGGTTTACCGGTGGTTATGATTGCTTTATAAAATTATAAAATATATCGTTTCCGTGGGTCAGGGGAACGCATTTCACCCCGAATACCGTTTTTAATATCTCCGATTTTACTGTTTCGGTGCTGTTTCCTGAAAATTTCAGCTCTCCGTTTTGCATTACAAGGATTTTATCACAGCATTTTAAGGCGGAGGAAATATCGTGAAAGACCGAAACTATACATTTCCCATTCTTTTTAAGGCTTACAAGTTTTTCGTTAAACAAAATGGAGTGGGAAATATCTAAAAAGGAGGACGGCTCGTCCAGTAAAATATAATCGGTATCCTGTGCTAAAAGCAAAGCAAGATACACCCTCTGCCGCTCACCGCCCGAAAGAGAGGTTAAATATCTGTTTGCAAACTCTGCGGTTTGGGTAGCTGCCATTGCTTTTTCGATTTTTTCAAAATCAATTTCTCTAAGCTTTCTCGACAACCCTAAATAGGGAAAACGTCCGCTTGATACAAAATCATACACCGTCATATCAGGGACGGGACGTGTCTGCGGCATTAGGGATATATTTTTTGCAAGCTCTTTCTGACTGTAATTTGAAAGGGGAGAGCCGTCAATTAAAATTTCGCCCTGCGTTTCCTTTAAAAGACCGCAAATAAGCCGTAAAAGTGTGGTTTTTCCGCAACCGTTAGGGCCTATAATACCGTACAAATTACCCCTTTTAAATTCGGTACTTAATTTATTTATAGCAGATTTTTTACCGTAGGAAAAGGAGATATTTTTAAGCTCTATCATAGCTTTTCCTCCTTTGCAGGAATATAAGAGCTATAAAGAAGGGTCCGCCGATAAACGACAGAATTATTCCTACCGATATTTCGTATGGAGCGGCTGCCGTTCTGCCGAAAAGGTCGCATAGAAGCACTAAAATACTTCCCATGGCGGCGCTTATTGGTATAAGCCTTCGGTGAGAAGTTCCCACAAACCGTCTTGCAATATGGGGCACTAAAAGACCTACAAAGCCTAAAAGCCCTGCAAAGCTTACCGCACTTCCTGCAAGTATTGCGGCGAGTACTAAAAGCATAAGCTTTACTGATTTTACCCTCATTCCAAGAGTATAGGAGGTTTCGTCTCCCAAGGTTATAATATCAATATCCTTAGCCAAAAAAATGCTTAATATAATTGCAATAGAAATAAGTATTAAGGGCAGATACAGTTTTTTTACGGTTACGGCTGAAAGTCCGCCTATAAGAAATAGGTCGGCATCAAAAACGCTGTCAGGGAAAAGGGTCTTTACTAAGTTGATAGCGGCATTAAGTATACTGCTTATGGCAATACCTACAAGGGTTATGGTGACTTTCCCTGCACCCGTTTTATAGGAAATAGCGTATATTAAAAGACATGCAGATATAGCTCCTAAAAAAGCCGCTATAGGTAGCAGAGGTATAAGGGTAGGAAAAGCGGTAATAAGCAGTACGGCGGCAAGCCCTGCACCTGAATTTACACCAATTATATTAGGCGCCGCCATAGGGTTATTAAGCACCGCCTGAATTATAACTCCCGAAACGGCTAATGCTGCGCCCGAAAGCAGAGCACCGAGAGCTCTGGGAAGCCTTATAAACATTATAATTCTATAGTCGGTATTTTGTGTATCACCGTTTAGCAGTGCTTTTATAAAGCTTATGAAATTTACCGTAGACGAGCCTAAACCCAATGCGGCGGCAAAGCTTAAAATAAGCAAAATAAGCAGAATTAAATATAAGGGGAATTTTAAGTTCCCCTTATTCGAAAATTTGACCGTATACGATTTTTGCGAGATATTCATAGCTTTCATCCCACCGTTCATTGGGTTTATAGTGAAAAAGGTCTTTTGGCAGTAACACATAATTACTGTTTTCAACCGCCGTCAGTCCTTGCCAAGCAGGATTATTTTCGATATTTTCCTTTAGGTATTCCTTAGCGGCAGTCTCACTTCCCATAAAGGATACAAAAATATAATCGGGGTTTTCCTTTATAATTTGCTCAACACTTAAATCCTCTAAAAGGGAGGAATTGCTGTCTGCAATATTGCGAAGTCCCAATTCCTTTAAAATTTGCCCCCCGAGATTATCGTCACGCTTAGCCTTTACACCTGTAGAGTAGACCCTCATTAAAAGCACCGTTTTATCGGTACTTTCGGGGATTTTACCCTTAATTTCGGTTATTCGGTTTTCTACGTCAGTTACGTTTTTCTTGTAAAGGTCGGCTCTGCCTGTGACGTCGCAAAGCTGTTGCATTAAGGCTTTATAGTCCTCAAAGGTATCGGTGCGGAAATAACCGTACTTAATACCTGCACTTTTTAGACTGTCCTCCAACTTCAAATGAGCCGTAAGGTCTGCAGAAAGCATCAGGTAATCGGGATTAAGGGCAATTACCTTTTCAAGGTTGATTTCCTTTACCGTGCCGATTATTTCTACCGTTTCATCAAAGATTAGTCCTTGTTCCTCTAAAGCATCCTCTGTAACACCTATTGGCTCACCGCCTGCTAATTGCCAGCAGTCCGCAAAGGAGCCGTAGCCCGAGGCTAATTTAACATCACTTTTTAAATATACGGTATTACCGAGGGCATCTGTAACGGCAACACCGTATGTATTTGATGAGTTTGTATTTACTGTACCACAGCCCGAAAGCAGTAAAGTAATGGAAAATGCTACAAGCAGTATTCTTTTTAAATTATTTTGCAAGTATTTCATTTTTGCGATCAATTATATCATTAGTAAAAACGGCTTGTTCTAAATTTTCTATACCCACTCTGTCAATTGCGAGACCCAGTCTCTCTTTTGAATTGGCGTTTTCCTTAAACCAAAGCAGGGTCTTTTCAAGTATTGGCATTACCTCGTCCTCGTCTACAAGACGGGAAAGGGGAGTACCCATGCGTGTACGCTTGCCCCATGTTCCGCCTACATAGATTTTGTACATAACCTTTGTATCGTGGGCTATCGCCTTAAAGGGGCACTTTCCCGTACATACTCCGCATGTAAGACAGACTTTCTTATCAATATTAAGCTTGCCGTCAACTACCTTTGCCGCCTTCATAGGGCAGGATTTTTCAATAATACATACCTTACAGCCCTTACAGATTTCAGAATAGAAATTCGGAACTCTGTGACCCTCGATACCAAAATCGTTAAGACTTGGCTTCATACAACTGTTGGGGCATCCGCCTATACCTATTTTAAACTTGTGGGGGAGAGAAACACCGCTCCAACCGAGGTAAAATTCATTATGTATTTTAGCGGCAAGCGACTGTGTATCGAAATTACCGTAAACACAGGTTGTACCCTTGCAGGCTGTAACAGGTCTTATTTTATTTCCAGTACCGCCGAAAATCAGCCCGTGCTCTTTTGCGTAATTCTCTGCGGCTGGGATATCTTCAAAAGCAATTCCTGGAATTTCCACAGCCTGACGGCTTGTACATATAAGCTTTCCGTTGCCGTATTTTTCGGCAATAGTAGACATGTCCTTAAAATTTTCTGCTGTATAAACCGTGCCTACACTTAAAATTCTGCCGGAAAATTTATCCGTTCCCCGGTTTCTTAAAAAGCCTCTGCCTTTTACTGCCGCTATATCCTCGGGTTTTAAATTAGCCATGATATCAAAATCCTTTCACTTGTTATAGTTTAATATTAGTACATTTCTTAATAAAATTCAATAGTTTAAAATTAAAAATGCCCGTAATCTTACCCAAACAAAGGGTCATTTTTAACTATTTATGAGGCGATTTTTACATTTTTAAAAAAATTAACGGAAAAATACAACTTTTTTGAAAAAAATGCTTTATTTTTCAGGTAAAAGTTGTTATAATGGATTAGATACTTGGAGGATACTCCAAGTGCATAAAGTTTACAATGGATATTATCCATAAAAAAATTAGGAGGTTGATTCTTGATGAGTCACAAGTACGTTTACCTTTTTTCTGAAGGCAACGCAAGCATGCGTGAGCTTCTCGGCGGTAAGGGTGCTAACCTTGCTGAGATGACCAATATCGGTCTTCCCGTTCCGCAGGGCTTCACCGTAACCACAGAGGCTTGCACACAGTATTATGAGGATGGCAGAAAAATTAACGATGATATTCAGGCACAGATAATGGAATACATCGATAAAATGGAAGGCATCACCGGTATGAAGTTCGGTGATAAGGAGAATCCACTCCTCGTTTCCGTTCGTTCGGGTGCACGTGCATCTATGCCCGGTATGATGGATACCATTCTTAACCTCGGTCTTAACGAAGAAGTTGTAGAGGTTATGGCTGCTAAGTCTAACAACCCCCGTTGGGCTTGGGACTGCTACAGAAGATTTATCCAGATGTATTCTGACGTAGTTATGGAAGTTGGTAAGAAGTATTTTGAACAGCTTATCGACGAAATGAAGGAAGCTAAGGGTGTTACTCAGGACATTGAGCTTACCGCTGATGACCTCAAGACTCTTGCAGGTCAGTTTAAGGCTGAGTATAAGGCTAAAATCGGCAAGGATTTCCCGTCCGACCCGAAGGAGCAGCTTATGGGTGCTGTTGAGGCAGTGTTCCGTTCATGGGATAACCCCCGTGCTAACGTATACCGCCGCGACAACGATATCCCGTACTCATGGGGTACAGCTGTTAACGTTCAGGCAATGGCATTCGGTAACATGGGCGACAACTGCGGTACAGGTGTTGCTTTCACTCGTGACCCGGCTACAGGCGACAAGGGCCTTATGGGT
>JAFUOL010000021.1 GCA_017481865.1 Clostridia bacterium
CAAAGAAGACAAGGTATTTAGTTCGCTTGTCTTCGGTTTTTGTTGGTCCTATATTGACACACTCGTGTCAGGCTCCCCTATTATCCAGAACGGCAAGCTTATAGGCGCTCTCACGCATGTACTTGTAGATGACCCGCAAAATGGCTACGGTATATTCGCAGAAAATATGCTCAGTAATGCACAAACCGCAATCCAAGTGGAATTAAAAGAGGCGAGTTAGCTGCGAAGCACTTTAAAATAAAAATTTCAAGTGAAAGTTGAGACGAAAACGCACAGTAATGCTGACGCATACTGTGCGTTTTAAAGAAAGAATTTCGGCGAAATTTCATATTTTAAAGCATTACTTCCTTACAAAACCCAGAATAAGAGGAAGCCTTTTTAATAATTTGATAAGAATTTAAAAAAAGACTTGATTTTATGATGAGGATATTATATAATACTTAGGTCAAGTCAATTTGCCGGTGTGATGGAATTGGCAGACGTAGTGGACTCAAAATCCACCGGGGGCGACACCGTGCCGGTTCGAGTCCGGCCACCGGCACCAAAAAGACACGACAGTATTCAATAGAATACTGTCGTTTCTTTTTGGTCTATTCACTCTTATATATTCTCTATTAACTATTTATTTTCCCATCAACAATCTATTAACGAACAAGCAGCCGCCCTAAGGCGACTGCTCTAATAAACTTTTATGTTTTAACTCTTTACCGATATATTGATAAAAAGCTTTTTAATGCTTATTCAGCTGTTTCCTCTGAGGGTGCTTCCTCAACAGCGGGAGCATTATCCTCTGTAGCCTCGTAAACAACCTCGTCAGCTGCATCTGCGGCGGGCTCTTCTTCCTTTACTTCGGGTTCTAAGAGAGCACGGATAGAAAGGCTTACACGCTTCTTCTCAAAGTCGATAGCAGTAATCTTAACCTCAACCTCCTGACCAACAGTCAGCTCGTCCTGCGGCTTAGCAACGTGCTTATTAGCTATCTGAGAAATATGGATAAGACCGTCAATTCCGGGGATAATACGAGCGAATGCGCCGTATGTAGTCATGCTAACGATAGTTACCTTAACAACATCGTCTACATTGTAGTTGTTCTGGAAAATAACCCACGGATTGTCCTCTTCCTTCTTGTAGCCTAAGGAAATCTTTCTCTTTTCAGGGTCGATAGCCTTTACGTAAACCTCAACAGTATCGCCTACGAGAACAACCTCGGAGGGGTTCTTAATTCTCTGCCATGAAAGCTCGGAAACGTGAACCATACCATCCACACCGCCGATGTCAACAAATGCGCCATAGCTGGTTAAGGACTTAACAGTACCTGTAAAGCGGTCGCCTACGGCGATGCTCTCCCAAATCTTATCCTCCGCTGCCTTTTTCTGCTCACGAAGTACGCTGCGGATAGAACCTACTGCTCTACGGCCTCTGCCGATTTCGATAATGCGGAAGGAAACTTCCTTACCCTTTAAATCCTCTAAAGAGTCGTTTCTGGATGCGGTAGCCTGAGAAGCAGGGATGAATACACGTACATTGTTTGAGTAAGCAACAACGCCACCCTTGATAATTTCCTTAACGAAACCGGTAACAATTTCACCCGAATCCTTGGCGGCAACTATATTGTCCCAACCGGCAATAGCATCATAACGACGCTTTGAAAGCATTGCGGTTCCTTCCTGGTCATTGATTTTCATAATGATAAGATTGAGCTTATCATCGACCTTTACTTCATCCATCAGCTTTGCATCGGGATTAGAAGAATATTCGGCAGCAGAAACATATCCTGTAACTCCTCTGCCGATGTCCACCGTGATTTCGGTGGGATTAACAGCAATAACTGTACCGCAAACCTTCTGGTCCCCTGTTAAGCTGCTGAGCGAAGCCTCGAATGCTTCCTCGTCTGTCATTTCCTCGAAGCTCTTTTGAACAGATTCTTTTACCTCCATCTGCTCTTCAACCGGTTGTAAATTTTCCGACATGGTTTTAATAACCTCCTTTATAATACCCGCAGGTGTTGATGCACCTGCAACGACCCCGACAGAGCCTACACCCGTCAAATCAACCTCCGAAAGCTCGGCGGCTGTTTCCACGTGATAGGTTCTTGGGCAATTAGCCTTGCACACATCAAATAGCTTTGCTGTGTTGGAGCTATGTCTGCCCCCGATGACGATTATCGCATCGTTTTGCTTTGATAACTCCTCGGCTTCATTTTGCCTCATGGAAGTCGCATTACATATTGTATCAAAAATTTCGGCATTTGTACATACTTTTTTTAAATTTTTTTGAGTATTTTCCCAAATTTTTGCGTTGAAAGTGGTTTGAGAGACCAAAATCAAGGGTTTTTCACCGAAATTTTCCTGATTTTCCAGAAGTTTTTCCAGTTCCTCTGTGCCAGACACCACATGATACTCACCCTCACAGTGACCGATTATACCTTTGACTTCCTGATGAAAACGGTCGCCTGCAATTATTGTAACGTACCCTGCCTTACTATTTTCGTTTACAATTTTATGAATTTTGGAAACAAAGGGACAGGTAGCATCGGCAATTTTAGTGTTAAGCTCATTCGCCTTGTTAATAACACCAAGACCTACCCCGTGGGAGCGTATTACCAGAATCTCCCCGTCCTTTACCTCGTCGGGAGACTCTACAATCCGCACACCCTTTTCCTTTAATTCTTCAACAAGCTGTGGATTATGGATTATAGGACCTAAGGTGCAGACCTTTTCGCCCTTTTCCAACAATTCGTATACCATATTGACCGCTCGGTTTACACCGAAGCAAAAGCCTGCGGTCTTAGCTAAGGTTATTTTCATCTATTTTCGAGACCCTCTCTTACTATTTTAAGAAGTAATTCAAGCGACTGTTCAGGCGAAAAACCCGTAGTATCGGCTACAACCGCATCCTGAGCCTGCTTTAAGGGGGCAATAGCACGGTGCATGTCGTTGTAATCCCTCTTAACCATATCATCATAAACCTCTTTAAAGGTTACATTTTCACCCTTTAACACAAGCTCGTCATAACGGCGCTGTGCCCTATCCTCCGCCGAGGCGGTAAGGTAAATCTTAACCGTAGAATTGGGAAGTACTACAGTTCCTATATCTCTGCCGTCCATAACAACGTTGTTTTCTTTTGCTAAAAGCCTCTGCATTTCAAGGAGAAATGCCCTAACAGGCGGTTTTGCCGAAACAGCAGATGCCATCATGGAGGCTACGGGGGTGCGTATTTCCCCCGAAACATCCTCGTTATCGAGAAATACCCTCTGTTCACCGTCCACAAAACGTATATCCACCTTAGTATCCTTTAAAGTACCCTCGATATCGCAATTAAGCTCGGTATCGGCTCCAATTCGGGAAAACTTTAAACCTACTGCTCTGTAAAGTGCGCCCGTATCAACATAAATGTAGCCGAGCTGTTCTGCAACCTTACGGGATAAGGTGCTTTTCCCTGCCCCTGCAGGACCGTCTATTGCTATTGAAATCATAATTTTTACTCCTTATGGCTGACGAGCGTCGAACTCGTAATGGGTTCGGATGTGTCAACCTATATATTCTGTCCTGCTAAATAACCTGTAGAAAATGCTATCTGTAAATTAAATCCGCCTGTCAGCGCATCAACGTCTATAACCTCGCCCGCAAAAAACAAGCCTGACAGTAATTTTGACTCCATTGTAGCAGGATTTATTTCTTTTACAGATACTCCGCCGCTTGTGATTATAGCTTCCTCAATCGGTCGGGGTCTAGTAATATGCAAGGTTATACCTTTTATAATACTGCATAGTCCCTGACGCATTTCGCGGCTTATTTGATTAACCTTACAGTCGGCAGGTATGTCCGAAAGGTTAACGATAACGGGAATAAGGCTTTTCGGCAACAGCTTGTCAAGCGAATTTGCAAAATCTTTATTTTGCATCTCGTGAAAATCTCTTAAAATTCTATTATCAAGCTGGTCTATAGATAAAGCAGGCTTTAAATCTATCTGTGCCACATACTCCTTTTTGCCCATATACCTCATATAGGAGGAGGCGCTGAGCACCAACGGACCCGAAATGCCAAAATGGGTAAAAAGCATTTCTCCCATTTCCTTAAATATAGGCTTCTTTTTTCCGCTTTCAAAAATGCTGAGTGTTACATTTTTAAGTGACAGACCCGAAAGCTTAGTACAAAAGCCTTCGTGACATTCAAGAGGCACCAAGGATGGCTTTAATTCAGTTACGGTATGACCCAAATCCTTTGCTATTCTATAGCCGTCCCCTGTAGAGCCTGTAAGCGGATATGAGGCTCCGCCCGTAGCCAAAACCACACTGTCACAAGGGATAAAATCACCGTTTTCAAGCTTCACCCCCGTAACAGTGCCGTTTTCAGCTTTAACCGAGCTTACGGTACCATTTATAATTTTGGCTCCGCTTCTTTTAACAGCGTTTACGAGTGCGTCTACAATATCAACAGCCTTGTCCGACTGTGGAAAAACCCTGTTTCCCCGTTCGGTTTTAAGGGGTACTCCTGCATTCTCAAAAAAGGTCATAACATCCTGCGGAGAAAATGCGGAAAAAGCCGAATACAAAAAACGAGGATTTTTAGGTATGGAGGAAATAAGAGTATCAATATCGCAGTTGTTTGTAATGTTACATCTACCCTTGCCCGTAATCATGACCTTGCGTGCAGGTCGGCTATTCTTTTCAATAACGGTTATATTGCAGTTTTTATTCTTTTCAGCGGCGCTAACCGCCGCCATAAGCCCTGCGGCACCGCCGCCTATAATTACGGTATTTCTCATTTCCTCACCTCTTATAACTAAATTAAACTGCTCCGACACCGCAAAGCATCGGAACAGCAAATTTTAAAATAAATTATTTCATGGAAGAAATCATCATTCTAACATCGTTTTCAATATTTTTAGGTAATGACGTCTGTCTTACAACACCGATAATAGCGGTAATTAAAGGAATAAGGCATAAAAACCAGCCGATTACCGCACCTATAATCTTACTCGTCCACTCGGCATCGGTAAAGGTAATATTAAGAACTCCGTTATTTACCATGCAGTTAGCCTTTACACCCTCACCCAAGCCTAAAACAGTATTGATTCCGCCTATATTTTTTTCAAAACTTATTATTGCGTTTCCGTTCATATTCGCAACGGTTACAACATAACCTCTGGCACGGTATAAATTAGCCAACTGTTCGCTGAAAGCCTCCATATTAAATTCGGGGCTGACATTCAACATGAAATTACTTGCCATTTTGTTATCCTCCTCAAAAATATCTTATATTAAAAATTGTCTTATTATCCAGACAATCAATAATAACAAAAGAGTAAGAACACCTATTACAATTTCCGCTTTGCCGTTTATTTTGAAACGGTTTCTGAAAAGCAGATATAAAATTTCAACAGCTACAATCGGAAACAAGGGGTGATAGCTTAAAGACGCTTTAAAATCAAGCCTTAATGCGGCAAAAAAAGCACGGGTCATTCCACAGCCGGGACAGTCAATACCAAAAATCAGCCTAAAGGGGCAACGGTAAAATAAAGCAACAAGTATCGAAAAAAGTAAAAGGTTCAAATAAAATATGATTTTTGACTGTCGCCTCTTATCAATTTTCATCAAATCAAGTCCAATTACTTTTTTTAAATTATATAATATAAGCATATGTTTGTCAATAAAAAATGTCATTCCTTTTTGAGGAATGTGTTATGATACAATAGATAGGTAACAGTAAAAATAGAAAAAACAACTCAAATGTGTTAAGATGAAAGTAACCACACTAAACATCGGCACAAAGGAGTTGTTTTTCCGATGAAAAGTATATCACCAAAAGCTAAGTTTCGTC
>JAFUOL010000022.1 GCA_017481865.1 Clostridia bacterium
ACTAAATATTCATTTAGTATAATTCGTCTTGTTGGCAAATAAGGTGCTACCCCGTTTAAAGCGATGAATTACAAGCCCACTTTCGTGGGTACTAAATGCGGATTTACTCAAATTCGGTCATAACTCCTTTTTGCTTTTATAGTGACCTCTTATGTTCGTTTTACAAAGCGATTTCCCGATAGTTAAGCAAAAATTTTTATGTTACGTAATCACATATTTTTCCGCATATGCTTATAAAGGGCTACCAAAACGGTAGCCCTTTACGTTACTATTAACCTTCGATCAGCTATTTATCACAGCAAGGGTCGGGTTTTGACGGTTTTGCAGGCTTCGGTGCTGGCTTTGTGGTATCGCCGAGACCTGTAGTTTCGGTGAAAATGCTGTTGTTTGTAACGGTGTTTACAGCATCGGTAGGAATTATAAGCTTAGATGCCGTACCGTTTGCCATATTTACAAGTGCCTCGTACTTTTTAAGCTCGAGCACGGCGGAGTCGACTCCTGCCTCTTTCAAGGCTCTAAGACCGTCAGCCTCTGCCTTTTTGGCAAGATATATTGCTTTAGCCTCGCCCTCGGCACGGGCAATTCTCGCATCCCTCTCACCTTCTGCGGCAAGAATCATAGCCTGCTTATCGCCTTCGGCTCTGGTGATTGCGGCGGCTTTGTGACCCTCTGCCTGTAAAAGGGTCTCACGGCGGTCACGCTCTGCCTTCATCTGCTTTTCCATTGCAGACTGAATTTCCTCGGGAGGTATAATGTTTTTAAGCTCAACACGGTTTACCTTCATACCCCACTGGTCGGTAGCATCGTCGAGAATGGCGGTCATCTTCTCGTTTATAGTGTCACGGGAAGTAAGTGTACCGTCAAGCTCCAATTCACCGACAATATTACGAAGTGTTGTAGCGGTAAGATTTTCCAAAGCGTTAATGGGGTTTACTACACCGTAAGTATAAAGCTTTGCGTCAAAAATACGGAAATAAACAACAGTATCAATACGCATGGTAACATTATCCCTTGTAATAACGGGCTGCGGAGGTGAATCCAAAACCTGCTCTTTAAGGGTTATTTTCTTGGAAATTCTTTCAATAAATGGTATTTTAACGTGAAGTCCTGCCTCCCAAGTGGTTTTGTATTTACCGAGGAATTCGATAACGTACTCATGAGCCTGAGGCACAATACGGACATTTGGAATAATGATTATTAAAAGAATAACGAGAATAAGAATAACAAGCCACATAAAATTTCCCCCTGAAAAAATTTTTATTTAATAAGAGCATTTAACAGCTTCTTATTTTTAGCAAAAACGGGTATAAAGGTATTGAACGAGGAAAGAAAATGAGTATCCTCAGCCAACATTTCACGAATAGCCGTTGTTGCCTTTTCGCTATTATAGGCGGCAGCGCATAGTACGGCGACAACAACATTTACCGTGTCCCTATCCCCTTTTACATAAGCGTCATCCAAAACGTCATAAAGCTTTTTAATCTGTTTTTTTGTTCCGTTTTCAAAAAGGTTTTTAAATTCAGGAACAAGATGCTTACCAAAGAAATTCAAATAAAGGAAGTTTCCGTATTCGGCGATATGAGCCTTATAATCGTCTTTAAGTGACGGGAAAACGTCCAGCATTTTCTTGGCAAAGCCGTTTATATCCATACTGTCTCCCTTAGAGGCTGAGGGCAAATCAATATTGTTATCTACCTTTCGTACGGATTTTATACCAAGCTCTTTGCGTAAAGTACCTGTAAAGTCGATACCTACAGATACGGCGTCCTTAGCATTTTGGCTATCGTCAAAAAGCCAAGAATTTAGCTCTTTGAACTCGCCTACAGCACCGTCCTCAGCGATATCAGCTACAGATAAAATATACATCTGACGGGCCTCATCATAAGCCACATTAAAAGCCTTTTTATCGTTACAGAAGCCGTTATCCATAGGCTTAAAGCCCTGTTCATCCATAAACGGCTGCATTTCCTTAATTACATTTTCGTAGTATCTGTTATCCAATTAAATTCACTTCCAAAACTTTATTTCTTTTAATATATCACATTTTGCTGCGTTTCTCAACTAAAATTTTATTGCAAGATGTAAATTATTACAGTATAATAATTAAAAAAGAGTTTTTGAGGTAAACATATGAATCTTGCGGATATAAATTCCATAAAAAAATTGCTTAGCAGTCAGGGCTTTTCCTTTAAAAAGAGTCTGGGTCAGAATTTTCTTATAAATGGCGAGGTTTGTCCCGCTATGGCAGAGGCTGCTTGTGATGATAATACAGGTGTGCTCGAAATCGGCCCCGGAATTGGGGTGCTTACGGAACAGCTATCGAAACGGGCTAAAAAAGTGGTTGCTATTGAGCTTGACAGCCGCCTTGAAAAGCTTTTGAAAATCACCTTAGCCGACTGCAAAAATGTTGAAATAATATTCGGGGACGCTATGAAGCTAGACTTAAAAAAGATAATTGAGGAGCATTTCAGCGATTGTGATAGAGTCAGCGTTTGCGCAAATCTACCCTATTACATTACTTCTCCTATCGTTATGATGCTGCTTGAAAATAAGCTGCCGATTGATAATATAACCGTTATGGTACAGTTAGAGGCGGCTGAACGTCTTTGCGCCGAGGTAGGCACTAGAGATGCAGGTGCAGTTACCGCTGCAGTTACCTATTATGCCGAAAAGGAAATACTTTTTGATGTTGGCAGAGAAAGCTTTTTACCAAGTCCTAATGTTGACTCTGCCGTAATTCAGCTTAAAATCCGCAAGGAGCCTGCTGTAAAAGTAAATGACGAAAAGAAGTTTTTCCGCCTTGTGAAAGCCTGCTTTGCACAAAGAAGAAAAACTCTTGTAAATACCGTTTCTAATACAATGGGTGTAGACAAAACCGCTTTAAGAACCGCACTTAGCGATATCGGTTTAGAGGAAACCGTCCGAGGCGAACAGCTTACAATGGAGCAATTAGCCGCCCTTTCAGATCGCATTTAAATATACTTTTTGCCCTTTTTATTAACACCGCTTATTCCGCCTATAAGAGCTGAAAGCATAATAATTATAAAGTGAAATAATGTATTAAAGGTTATGCTGCCGCCGTCAACAATTAGGGAAATAAGTGTAATTATTATAAATGTAGCGCCGCCTACCGCAATCCCTGTAAGGTAACCTCTATTTCCAATCTTTTTAGCGGCAAAAAACGCAGCGATAAGCGTACCTATTGCAGCTGATACCGTAGCAAGCACGGGTGACAGGTTTTTATCAAGCCCTGCTAAAAACATTACGGCGGCGAAAATCAGCATAGAAATCGCTGTTACCGCAATTTCTATTACGGCGGTTTTAAATATGAGAAAATACAGACCTTTTCCTTTGTTTAAAGATTCTTTTTGCATTAAAAATCCCTCCCGATACTTAATTGTATTCGGGAGGGATAATTTTTATAACATATTATTTTGCAGGAGCATCGTCATGAACGGTATTATTTGTCTGCATAGCCCAACGAGCTATTGTAAGCTTTGAGTGGTCACTCTGGGATTCGATAACGATTGTATCCTCTTTTAAAGAGATAACTCTGCCGTAAATACCGCCGATGGTTACTATCTCGTCACCAACCTGCAGATTTTCACGCATTTTCTTTTCCTCTTTTTGCTTTTTGCGTTGGGGACGGATAAGCAAAAGATACATAGCGCCGAAAATTACTACAAGATAGATTATAATACCTATCCAACTGCCGGCACCGTTACCGCTTGTGGTTGTTGCGGTTTCGAGAGTAAGCATATTAAAATTCATTGTTTTTAACCTCCAAAATTTAACTAAAAGTGATTATACAGCATAATCTATATATTTGCAAGTAAATTTATCATAAATTTTAAAATTGAATAGATTTTTCCTATTTTTTGGTTATTGTTTCAATATGCTTATTCTTTTTTATCCTCTTCCTCGGGTGCTTCTTCAGATTTTTCTTTCATAAAAAATCCCGCAAGGAAGATAATCAGACCTATAGGCGGAGCCAAAAAGCCCATAACAAATAGGAAATCTGTGCCTTCACCGCCTAAAGTAAACATTGTCATCGAATTGTTTGCCAATACAATAATTAATATTCCAATTAGCATTGTTTTAATTTTTTTCATAACCCATCCTATACAGCATCTATCGTAACAGGCTTAGCAAAATATTCAGATTTCGTTCCGGCAAAAGAGAACGATATACCTGCACCGCCTGTTGAAACACTAAAGCCTACACTTCCAATACCAACCTTTGCGTGACAATAGGCACCTTGTATGTTATATGTGTTTCCCGATTTGCAAATAATGCGGTATCTGATAAAAGCTTTCATATAATTGTATTTAACGCTATGTCCGCTACCACATACAAAAGTTCTCAAGTCAACTCGCGCTCCAGCACCATTAACAGACGGATAGATAAAATCAATTTTTGAGTTTGATTGATCTGAAAACCTTTCATCCGAGATGTTTTCTGTTAAATGTACAGTTCCTGAACTATTATAACAACTGAAACTTTGTTTATAATATGCATAATCTGTATAAGAATCATCATACGTTGCCGTATTACTAATGCATATAACATCTTTAAATCTATTTACCGGAGCTTTCAGCCATTCGGCAAGAGTTGTTATTATGTAATAATCATTTGTACCTGTATTGCTCCAAAATGAGTATGTAGTGGTTATCTTCATATATCCGTCCGAAGAAGTCCAAGTCGCTTTCGGTGATATTGAAGGCGTATTAAATTCAGCAATCATTGCTCTTGATACTTCTGATTTACTTACAGTGCTGGTTGTACCGTCAGCACTTTCTTTTATAAACTCCTCTTGTACTGTAATTTCCTTAAATTCCGCAGTTTCGACTAAAATTTCCTCAGTTAAATCCTCGGGGGAGCCTTGTCCTGTATATTCAATTAGAAAACCGCCAATTTCCGCATCGGATATATCAGGCAATTGTTCTTTTACTGCAGATACAAACGCACTAATATTTTTATATGACTTATTTGTGTAATCGTCACATTCCTCAATGGAAACTGTTATCAATCTGTCGGCAATCTCCTCAATGGTTTCCGAGCTTTGAGCATAAGCATTTCCGCTACCTACAGTTATAATACATATACATAATACAACTGTCATTATTTTTTTAACTGATTTTTTCATTTTTAAATCCTCCGAATTATTATTTTAAATAAATTTATGAAAGTGTCCCACAACCTCCTTGCTGAAAAAACCGTAATTGTCCCACGTCTTACATATATACAACAACTAAACCTACGAAAGGGTGGACAAGAAAATGAAAAATTTTTAAAAAAGTCATTGCGAGACGTAGGCGAAGCAATCCGTTACTGAAGTATAATGAATGGATTACAACAGGCATAAACGTCCTCGTAATGACATCAGACAATAAGAATTCAAAAAATTTTAAAATTTTGTCCACCCTTTCGTAGGTTTAGTTGTTGTAATAGTAGGGGTTAGCGAATTATACCCTTTTCCCCTTAATACAAGCGAAAGGAGGCGAAAAAATGAAAGCGAATTTAAAAAGAATTTTTGTTGCTTTATTGGCATTGTGCTTTACGGCAATTACAATCGCTCCTGTATCGGCATCTACTGCCGATGGTAATGAAATAATGCCGTTATATAATAATACAGAATCGGCAAGCGGCAGCTTTACTATAAGCAGTACAGGCTTATCGACCATTAATTACAAGTATTACGGCATAAGCGGAATTACAACAAAGGCTGTTATTACAACCTATATTCAGAAAAAATCCTTAGGTCTTTTCTGGACTCGTGTTGATATAGGCGCAACAGATGATGAGTGGGTTGATACAATTAATAGCTACAGTGGCTCTAAAAAAAGAACCTACCAATTATCAAAAACAGGAAAATACCGAGTTACAATTAACTTCAAGATTTACGGCTCGGGCGGCTCTGCCGACGAAATAACCCGTACATACGAAGCCAGCTATTAAAGCTGAAAATCAACAAATATTATGTTATTGAAAAAATATCCGTAATTTCTCTTAACTCGGATTTTCAATAGCATATCACCTCACTTGATATTTGTTAAAAAGAAAAAGGTGCTGTCTCATTAAAGGCAAGTGCACAATCCCCGCCTCCATCTGACGAGGGAGGTGGCCGGAGCAGCCTTGACTGAGGGAGAGAAAAGTTAAAAATTCAGAAAATTATGTATTTTTTCTCTCCCTTAGTCTCGTTTCACTCGACAGCTCCCTAGTCAGGGGGAGCCGACTGTGAGTAACTATTCCATATATTTGTGCTATTAAAACTTTATGAAACAGAACCTTTTTTCTAATTCAAGCCTACACTTTTTATTAAAAATTCCAATGTATTCATTTCTATATTACCGTAGCAGACTATATGCATCATATATCTGTTTTCAATCCATATAGCTTGCTTTGAATATGGACTTTCATAAATTTCAATAGCTTTACCATTTATTTGCTTAGTGTATATTTTTCCGTGTTCGTTATCAAAGGATATATCAGAGCTTGATGTAATCATTTGGGTAAAGAATATTTGCTCACCCAAATTATTTTTATATTCATAAAATAATTCATTTGCACCTTTTGAATAATTTACCAGATCAAAACCTTCGGGCAAAGCTTTAATAGAATATTCCTCAGTTATGGAATTAACTGTATCGCCCTTAACAAAATATCTTATAGAATCGTCAAAAATCTCGGTAAAGAAATTTACTATCGGTTTTCTTACTTGCTCAACACTGCAAGCCGCTAAAAGCAAAGTGATGAGTGCAGCACATATAACAGCTACCTTTTTTAATGCCGTGTTGGTAAAGCTATAGTATGCCTTTTTTTGAGCCCGTATCAGATTTTCCATTCTTTTTTCAAAAAAAGACGAAAAGGTATAATCTATATCCTCCTCATTAAGGGGAATAAATGCAAATTCTTTTGTTACAGTCTCTCTAAAAGCATTTTCCAATTCAGCTCTGCACATTGACATTTACACTATCCTCCTTTAGCAAATCAAGGAGCATCTTTTTACCTCTTGTAATCTGCTTTTTTGTAGTATTTTCAGATTGGTTAAGTGCTTTCGCCGTTTCCTTTACGGTCATATTCAAAATATAATGATAATAAAGCACATATCTGTATTTTTCGCTAAGATTTGAAATAGCGTCTACAGCTTTGCTGTAATCATATCTATCGCATATATAATCGAGAAAATCGTTATCCGAAATATATTTGGTATTACGCTTTCTTTGCGTATATGAGTCAAAAAAAGCTCTTTCCGTTTTCTTAGCTTTCAACATATTAAGTGCTGTATTTTTTATCGCCTTGAGCAGGTAATTACGCAAATCGACTTTATTATGTATTTCACGTACAGTTTTCCAGTTTTTTTGAGCAATATGCAAAAAGACCTTACTTACGGCATCCTCAGCATCAAGCTCATTTTTAAGGATAGAAGCCGCCATAGTAAACATCTGCTTTCGGTACGAATAATAAACAATCTCAAAATACTTTTTATCATCGTCATCATCAAGATAAGATAAAAACAAAAACAGCATAAAAGCCACCTTACTGTTTTGCCATCCTGTATATACAACAACCAAAAGGCAAAACAGGGGACAAAAACTTTAAATTCTTGTACTTAAAATTATTTCTTGCTCCTTTTTAAATTCTGCAAATCTTCCCTCATCAAGAGCATTTCTTATATCCTCCATAAGGTCATTGTAAAACCATAGGTTATGCATAACAAGAAGTCTTTGGGAAAGCATTTCCTCTGCTTTTAATAAATGGCGGATATAAGCCTTGCTGTAGCGCTGACAAACAGGACAACCGCAGTTCTCGTCAATAGGCGTCATATCACGGTCATACTTTTTGTTGTTGATATTGATTATTCCCTTTGAAGTAAATAAGTGACCGTGACGGGCATTACGGCTTGGCATTACGCAGTCGAAAAGGTCTACGCCCCTTTCTACTGCATTAAGTATATTTGCAGGTGTGCCTACACCCATTAAATAACGTATCTTATTAGTCGGCATATGCGGTGTCACCTGCTCGATAATATCGTACATTACTTCTGTCGGCTCACCTACAGCCAAACCGCCGATAGCGTAGCCGTCCAAATCAAGCTCGGCAATTTCTTTCATGTGGTTTACACGCAAATCCGCATAGGTACAGCCTTGATTTATACCGAACAGCATCTGCTCACGGTTGACGGTAGTTTCAAGAGAATTTAATTCTGCCATTTTTGCTTTACAGCGCTTAAGCCAGCGTGTAGTTCTTTCACAGGATGCCTTTGAATAGGAATGTTCCGCAGGATTTTCCACACACTCGTCAAAAGCCATGGCAATAGTCGAGCCTAAATTCGACTGAATCTGCATACTTTCCTCGGGTCCCATGAATATACGTCTGCCGTCAACATGACTTTGGAAGGTTACACCCTCCTCGGTAATGTGACGGAGCGATGCTAAGGAAAAAACCTGAAATCCGCCACTGTCGGTCAAAATAGGTCCGTCCCAAGTGGTGAATTTATGAAGACCTCCGCAATCCTTTATAAGCTCATCACCCGGTCTTACATGCAGATGATATGTGTTTGAAAGCATTACCTGGCATCCGAGAGTTTTTAGATCCTCAGCCGAAACACCGCCTTTAATTGCGGCGGCTGTAGCAACATTCATAAATGCAGGTGTTTGAACCGTTCCTCGGTTGGTTTTAAATTCGGCACGTCTTGCCCTGCCCTCTTCTTTTAAAAGTGTGTACATATAATCTCCTTTATACTATCAACATTGCATCACCGAAGCTGAAAAATCTGTATTTTTGCTCAACGGCGGTTTTGTATGCGTTCATAACATTATCGTACCCTGCAAAGGCGGATACCAGCATTATAAGTGTGCTTTCGGGCAGGTGGAAATTAGTGATAAGCCCGTCCATACACTTAAACTCGTAACCCGGGTAAATAAAAATTTCGGTGTCTCCCGAACATTCGACAATTTCGCCGTATTTTTGGGCAACACTTTCAACAGTTCGACAGCTTGTAGTACCAACGCAAATCACCCTTCCGCCGTTTGTCTTGGTTCTGCTTATAATATCGGCAGTTTCCTTTGATACAAAGTACTGCTCGGAATGCATTTTGTGTTGTGTAACGTCTTCAACTTTAACAGGTCTGAAGGTGCCAAGTCCCACATGTAAGGTAACGTATGCTATATTCACACCCATTTCCTTTAACTCGTCTAACATTTGGGTTGTAAAATGCAGTCCCGCTGTAGGTGCGGCAGCGGAGCCTAACTCCTTTGAATAAACAGTCTGGTAACGCTCTTTATCATTAAGCTTTTCCTTTATGTAGGGCGGCAAAGGCATTTGACCTATTTCGTCAAGAACAGAGAAAAACTCACCGTCACTTGTAAATTCTACAATACGGTTACCGTCAGGCAAAACATCTGCCACAACAGCGGAAAGCTTGTCCGAAAATTTAAATTCATAACCCGTTTTAGCCTTTTTTCCGGGTCCTGCCAGACATTCCCATGTGTTTGTGCCCTTTTGCTTTAAAAGGACAAATTCAACAAGAGCCCCTGTATCCTTTCTGACTCCGTAAAGCCTTGCAGGCAAAACACGGGTGTTATTAAGCACCAGGCAGTCCCCTGCCTTTAAATACTGTTTTAAATCAAAAAAATGCTTGTGTTCAATTGAGCCGTTATTTTTTCCCAGCACCAAAAGCCGTGAATTATCACGCTTTTCAATGGGTGTTTGGGCAATAAGTTCCTCAGGAAGGTCGTAAAAAAAGTCACTTGTTTTCATTTTCACCAATATCTTTCGGTAATTTTGAGTAAATTTCAGCATAAAATAGTTTGACAAACCATGCTGTTAATGATAATATTAAATATTATATTGCAAAGAAAGAAATATATCAAGTTAAATTTGCAATTTTTAGGTTTGATGGCATATGCTTTCAAAGAAAGGACTGTAATATTTATGAAAAAGTACAATGTAGGCATTATCGGAGCTACTGGTATGGTAGGTCAGAGATTTTCTCTCCTTTTAGCAGAACATCCGTGGTTTAACGTAACAGCTCTTGCGGCAAGTGCATCCTCAGCAGGCAAGACATATGCCGAGGCTATCGGCAGCCGTTGGGCTATGAAGGACGAAATTCCCGCAAAGCTTCGTGATATGAAGGTTTACGATGCCGAAAAGGATATTGACGAAATCGTTAATGCAGTTGACTTTGTTTTCTGCGCAGTAAACATGAAAAAGGATGAAATCAAGGCAATCGAGGAAATGTACGCAAAGCACGAATGCCCTGTTATTTCCAACAACAGTGCTAACCGCTTTACCCCTGATGTTCCTATGATTATCCCTGAAATAAATGCAGACCATGCTGAAATTATCGAATCACAGAGAAAGAGACTTGGCACTAAGAGAGGCTTTATTGCCGTTAAATCCAACTGCTCTTTGCAGAGCTATGTACCTGCCCTTTACCCGTTAGACAAATTCGGTGTTGATAAGGTGCTTGTTTGTACCTATCAAGCAATTTCAGGCGCAGGCAAGACCTTTGAGCGTTGGCCCGAAATGATTGACAATGTTATCCCCTACATCGGCGGCGAGGAGGAAAAGAGCGAGAAAGAGCCTCTTAAGATTTGGGGTGAAATTAAGGACGGCGAGATTGTTCCTGCCACCAGTCCTAAATTTACCGCACAGTGCTTACGTGTTCCCGTGTCAGACGGTCATATGGCAGCTGTATATGTATCATTTAAAAATAAACCCACTAAGGACGAAATACTTAAGTGCTGGGAAGAATTCTCAGGCGAGCCTCAGAAGTTAGACCTTCCCCACGCACCCAAGCAGTTCTTACATTACTATACCGAGGATGATATGCCTCAGACCAAGCTTTGCCGTGATATCGAGGGCGGTATGGCTGTATCCGTGGGCAGACTTCGTGAGGATACACAGTACGATTATAAGTTTGTTTGCTGTTCACACAACACCTTAAGAGGTGCCGCAGGCGGAGCAGTTTTACTTGCCGAGCTTCTTGCGGCTAAGGGTTATATGGACTGAAAATAAATTTAATTCCGATAATTTTTGATAGGAGGATATTATATGAAAAAACAAATTTTCAAGGGTGCCGCAACGGCACTTATCACCCCTATGAATGAGGACGGAAGTGTAAATTTTAAAAGACTTGAAACTTTGGTAGACGAGCAGATTACAGGCGGTATAGATGCCCTTGTTATCTGCGGCACTACCGGTGAAAAATCTACCCTTAGGTATGATGAACACGTTAAGGTTATTGAGGTTGCAGCCAAAGCTGCGGCAGGCAGGGTACCGATTATTGCAGGTACGGGAAGTAACGATACGGTTTATTCGGTAGAGCTTTGTGACGATGCCGAGAGTGTAGGCGCCGATGCCTTTTTAATGGTAACACCCTACTACAATAAAGCTTCACAAGCCGGCTTGGTAGCTCACTATAACTATATTGCCGACCGTGTAAACAAACCGATAATTCTTTATAATGTCCCCTCCCGTACAGGAGTTGCAATTAAACCCGAAACCTACAAGGAGCTGTCAAAGCATCCGAATATTGTAGCCACTAAAGAGGCTAACGGAGATTTGTCAAGCGTAGCTCAAACCAAATATTTATGCGGTGATGATTTAGATATTTATTCGGGTAATGACGACCAGACTGTACCCATGCTTTCCCTCGGCGGAATAGGTGTTATTTCGGTAATTTCAAATATTTTACCCGATGTTATGCATAATATCTGTGCCGACTATTTTTCGGGAAATACCGAAAAGGCTAAAAACGAACAGATTAAATATATCGGTCTTATGAATGCTCTTTTCAGCGATGTTAACCCCGTGCCTATAAAAACGGCTATGAACCTTTTGGGAATGGGTGCAGGACCTTTCAGACAGCCTATGTACCCCATGGACGAAAGGTCTGTTGAAAACCTTAAAGCTAAGCTTATTGAGTGCGGTTTAAAGATTTAAATGTAATTAGGAAGTGTAAAAATGATAAAGCTGATAATTTGCGGTGCCAGCGGAAAAATGGGCGGATTTGTAGCCAATGCCGCAATAGAGGACGGAAGCTTCCGAATAGTAGCAGGTGTTGACAAGGTAAATTGCGGTCAGCCCTTCCCTATTTTTTCAAGGTTCGGCGATATAAACGTTGAGGCTGACGTACTAATTGATTTTTCCAATCCGGTTTTGCTTGACAGTATGCTTGAATACGCTATAGATAAAAAATTACCCGTAGTAATCGCTACTACATGCTATAGTGACACACAAATCGAAAAAATCAAAGCCGCATCTAAAATTATTCCCGTTTTCTTTTCCTTTAATATGTCGCTTGGTGTAAATCTAATATGCTCCCTTGCTAAAAAGGCGGCGGCGGTTTTAGGGGGCGGTTTTGATATTGAAATTGTCGAAAAGCATCATAATCAGAA
>JAFUOL010000023.1 GCA_017481865.1 Clostridia bacterium
CTTATCTGTTTGACCGAACATATCCTGCTGAACGGCATTTTCGGTGCCTGCCTTTAAATTTATGGCTCTAAGCCCCACAGAGCGCAGCGGTTCGCCGAAGGTATAATTTTTGCAGAACAGCTCAAAACCCCGTTTAGCTAAAATTAAGGCAGAATTAACCATATCGCTAAAGGTAAGGCTGAATTCCTTGACCGATAGGGAGGCAGTTCTTATGTGCACCTGAACACCGCCTGCAAAAAGCTCCTTTTTGTGCAGAGTATCACTTATATTTTCCGCAAAGGTCAGAAAGGCTTTCCAAACCTCGTCGTTATTAGTAAAATCCTTACCGCAGGTTATGGACCTTCCAATGCTTTTAGGTTTTGTTTCATCAGTAGGCGTGACTACGGGGGAGGAGTCCTCACCCAAAGCATAGCGCAGCAGCTCAATACCGTTTTTGCCGAGCAGCCGTTTCATGGTAGCCTCGTTGCATTTAGCAATGTCACCTATAGTGTTTATTCCGCTGCTTTTAAGCTTGTCACATGTCCTTTTGCCTACAAATAAAAGGTCGCTTGCAGGCAAGCCCCAAACCTTTTTCTTGAAATTTTCACGGCTTATTATCGTTACGGCGTCGGGCTTTTTCATGTCCGACCCCAATTTTGCAAAAACCTTGTTAAAGCTGACACCGACAGAGGCGGTAATACCGAGCTCTCTTTTTATATCGTCCTTTATAAGGTGTGCAATTTTTTCGCCAGAGCCGAAAAGCACCGTACTGCCCGTAACATCAAGCCAACATTCGTCTATACCGAAAGGCTCTATCATATCGGTATACCGCTCGTAAATTTTATGGGCTTTGGCGGAAAACTCCTTGTATTTATCCATAAGCGGCGGCAGAATTACAAGGTCAGGGCATTTGTTTTTAGCCTCAAAAATAGCCTCAGCAGTTTTAACTCCGTAGAATTTTGCAATTTCGTTTTTGGCTAACACTATGCCGTGACGGTTCTCTTTATCACCGCAAACCGCCACGGGCAAGCTTTTAAGGGTAGGGTTGTACAAAATCGAAACCGAGGCAAAGAAATTATTAAGGTCACAATGTAAAATTATCCGCTCTTTCAAACCGACACCACCTATCGAACAAACGTTCCTTAAATATATTACCACCTTTTACGGAATTTGTAAAGTAATTTTATACATCAATTTTTTCCAAAGCTTTTATATGCAACCTCTCAATATGCCTTTTACTGTAGTTGAGTATACCCGATATTTCCTCAAGGGTCTTACCCAATATGTATTTTTGGAACAATAATTCAATTAAAAGCTCATCCTCCACAGAATAGATTTTTTCCTCGATTTCCCTTCGTGAAATATCGGCTTGAAGTATCAGGCTTTCGTAATTCTTTTTGCGTCTCGGGTCTAAAAATGCCATATGCCTGTATCGGGAAATTTTCGCCTCTAATATCAAATACCGCTTTAGGAATCTCTTTTTTTCGCTATGCATTTTTTCTTTCCTTTCTTAGGTTTTATCAGGGCTACATACTGCCCGTAGCTGTAGTTAGTTCCATTCAATTGATTGTAGGCGGTAACCTCACGCACTATTTTATTTAACGGGCTTGAAAATTCCTCTTTTCTCCGTTTAAGCTCCATTGTCCAAAGCCTCTTGCCTTTGTTGGCACAGGCTTCGGTGCAGTAATCCTTGCGGTCTTTGGGAAGCTTTCCGCCACAGCAGCGGCAATGGGTGTCCGTTTTTTCATGAAAGCTTTCGCCGCCACAGTTGGGACAGCGATACACCCTTTCAAAGGGTGGCGTAGTTAAACCGTGGCTTTCGAAGACTTGTACCGCCTTTTCAAACTCGTAACCACATTCGGGGCAGTAGAACATAATTTTCTCCTTTGCTATTGACTTTTTGAGAAGTATCTGTTAAAATCATTACGTAATAACGTAACATTTATAAAGTATAATACGTAATTACGTAAATGTCAAGAGAAAATTACGTAATTACGTAAAGAAGGAGAATAATATGCAGTTTGTTTATGATTTAATTGAGGAGCTTTGTTTGTCAAAGGGAATAAGTGTTACCGCACTTTGTAAGGATTGTAAAATCCCACGCTCAACATTAAGTGATTATAAAAAAGGGAGGATTAAAAGTCTTTCTGCCGATACGCTTTGCAAAATCGCCGACTATTTTGGTGTGACGGTGGACTATCTTTGCGGAACTGATTTGCCTAAGACAAGCGAGGCAGATGCCAAAAGACTGCTCTTCGGTGATGATTTTATAGTAACCGATAAGGTTTGGAATGAGCTGAAACAGTATGCCGGGTTTCTTAAAAATAGGGAAAAAAGCTAAAAAGGAACAGACTAAGGATAACTCCTTAGTCTGTTTTGGTATCTTTTTACTTATCAAGACTGTACTTGTCAGCGTAGAGATTATAGTCATCAACATAGGCGCCTGCAGCGGCAGATTTAATCTTTCGCAGGTACTTATGGGTATCCAGCATATCAGAGGGCAACTGCATTGTGTAAACCGCTATGTTGGAGCAATGGTCGGAAACACGCTCGTAATTTGTAAGCAGGTCAGTAAAGATAAAGCCAAGCTCTATTGTGCAGTCGCCGTTCTGTAAACGGGAAACATGCATAGCCTTAAGACGCTTTTTAAGACCGTCAATAACCTGCTCCAAAGGTTCAACATGGGAGGCAAGCTCAGGGTCGTCGTTTATAAACGAATCGAATGTCATATTGAGTATTTCGGAAATCGCACCTGTTATAACGGCTAATTCTTTCTTGGCCGAATCTGAGAAGGTAATATTCTTAACATGCATTTCCTCTGCAACCTTGCAGATGTTAAGTGCATGGTCGCCTATACGCTCAAAGTCACCAATGCTGTGTAACATTCGGGCAATAACATGGGAATTGTTTTCGCTAAGCTCGTTGTTGCTAAGACGAACAAGATAAGTACCCAGCTTGTCCTCATACTTATCGATAAGCCTTTCCTTTTCACGTATATACTCAACGGCTGCGGCATCGTATTTTTCCACAACACTTATGGATTTAAGCAGGGAATCCCTTGCATGCTCAGCCATTTCGCGGGTAAGTCTCTTACATTCGTCAATAGCGAGGGGAGTGTTGTTGAACAAACGCTCGTCCAAGAAAACGGTATGGGTTTTGTCGTCATTGGAGTCCTTAACAGTGAACTCGCAAAGACGGATAACCCATTTTCTTATAGGAGTAAGGATAACAGTAGTAACAACATTAAACAATGTGTGAATTACCGCTACACCCACCATTGAAGTAGGTGTGTAGATAAATTCCACACCGCAGATTTCAAGGGCATAGAGGATAACCAAACATATCAAAGAACCGATAGTGTTTACATAGATATGCATTGCAACTACTCGTTTTGCACTCTTGTTAGTACCAAAGCTTGAAAGCAAAGCGGTAATACAAGTACCTATGTTCGCACCTAATACCAGCGGTATTGCCATTTTGTATGTAATGGGATTAGCGGTATTTATAGTTGCAAGTGCTAACGCTTGAACTATACCGATAGTTGCCGCCGAGGACTGAATAATTCCCGTAAATACGGTGGATATCAAAAGGGCTACTATAGGACTTGAAAAGGCGAAAAGCAGTTTTTGGAAGCTTTCATTTTCCTGAATGGAGCTCATGGAATTGCTCATAAAGTCCATACCAGTCATAAGTATAGCAAAACCAATGAGTATCATACCGATATTTTTCTTCTTATCGGATTTGGAGACCATGCGCATAACTATACCCACAAAGGCAAGTATAGGGGCAAAGGTCATGGGCTTCAAAAGGGTTAAAAAGAAATTGTCACCGTTTATTCCCGTAAGGCTCAAAAGCCAAGCGGTAAGGGTGGTGCCCACATTTGAGCCCATTATCATTCCGAAGGTATCACAGAAATTTACAATTCCTGAATTTACAAGTCCTACAAGCATTACTGTCATAGCTGAGGAGGACTGTATTGCAATGGTAACGCCTGCACCTAAAAAGAAGCTTAAAAACTGGTTTTTGGTTACCTTTTTAAGGGTCTGCTCAAGTGCTCCGCCCGTAAGGTTTTCAAGACCTCCTGAAAGGGTGGTCATACCGTAAAGGAAAAAGGCAAGACCGCCTAAAAGCTCGGCGAGCATTAGCAAAATTTGAGTTGATGTCATACTGTTTTCTCCTTTTCTCTTAAGTAAGACAAGAACAAGCCTAATTTATCTTGATATTAGAAATCGATAGCTTTTTCAATATAGTCCTTAAGCTCTGCAATGGAGATACGCTTTTGCTCCATTGTGTCACGGTCACGGACTGTTACGCAATTATCCTCAAGAGAATCGAAGTCATAGGTTATGCAGATAGGAGTTCCTATTTCATCCTCACGGCGGTAACGCTTACCGATAGAGCCTGCATCGTCAAAATCAACGGCGAAGTATTTGGAAAGCTCGTTATAAACCTCTGTAGCCTTATCCGAAAGCTTTTTGGAAAGGGGGAGAACTGCGGCTTTAAAGGGAGCTAAAGCGGGGTGGAAGTGCATTACAACACGGGTGTCACCCTTTTCGTCCTGCTCCTCGTCATAAGCATTGCAGAGGAATGCCAAAAGCACACGGTCTGCACCCAAAGAAGGCTCAATAACATAAGGAACATACTTTTCGTTGGTTTCGGGGTCGAAATAATCAAGGGGCTGACCCGAATGCTCGCTGTGCTGTGAAAGGTCATAGTCGGTACGGTCGGCAATGCCCCAAAGCTCACCCCAACCGAAGGGGAACATAAACTCAAAGTCGGTGGTAGCCTTAGAATAGAAGCAAAGCTCATCCTTATCGTGGTCACGAAGTCTGAGACTTTCCTCGTCAAGTCCTAAATCAAGCAGCCACTTCTTGCAGTATGAACGCCAATAATCAAACCATTCAAGGTCGGTACCCGGCTTGCAGAAAAATTCAAGCTCCATCTGCTCAAACTCACGTATACGGAAGATAAAGTTTCCGGGTGTAATTTCGTTACGGAAGGATTTACCAATCTGTGCTACACCGAAGGGAATTTTCTTACGTGTGGTACGGGCAATATTCTTAAAGTTTACAAAAATACCCTGTGCGGTTTCGGGGCGGAGGTACAAAGTAGACGTACTATCCTCTGTAACACCCTGAAAGGTTTTGAACATAAGGTTGAACTTTCTTATATCGGTAAAATCGTGAGAACCGCAGTTGGGGCAGGCAATACCATGCTCACGGATGTAGTCCATCATTTCACCGTCGCTCATAGCGGCAGGATTATCGTTAAGTCCGTTTTCGGCTACATAGTCCTCAATAAGCTTGTCGGCTCTGTGACGGGTCTTACAGCTCTTACAGTCCATAAGGGGGTCGGAAAATCCGCCTAAGTGACCCGATGCCACCCAGGTTTCGGGGTTCATTAAAATAGCGCTATCAAGTCCCACGTTATAGGGACATTCCTGAACGAATTTTTTCCACCAAGCCTTTTTGATGTTATTTTTAAGCTCAACGCCCAACGGGCCGTAATCCCAAGAGTTAGCGAGACCGCCGTATATTTCACTTCCGGGGTATACAAAACCTCTGCCTTTGGCAAGAGCTACTATTGTTTCCATGCTTTTCTGTGAATTTTTCAAAACGATATCCTCCAAAATTCCAAAATTCTACAAATATAATAGTACCCAAAAATTGCCGAAAAGTCAATATTTAAAATCTAAAAGAATTTGTCTATTGAAAAATTTAGGTAAAGTGTATATAATATTATAGTAAAAAAAGAAATTTTTAATTCTTTCGTGCTTGACTTATCTTTTTATATCGTTTATACTTTTACTAAAATAATAGGAGGTAATATATATGAACAACGATAAAATTCAACTTCACAATGTTGATTTCAATGATTTTATAAAGGCCATTGACGAGTGCAAGGGTGACGTTTATCTCGAAACCGGTGACGGTGACGTGCTTAACCTCAAATCCAAGCTTTGCCAGATGATCGGTCTCAGCACTATTCTGAGCAATACCGAGGTTGCCGAGGCTACCATTCGTTGCACCAACACTGAGGATGAAACCTTACTTTTCCGTTTTAATCTTTACGGAAAGCTTCCGGAAGAGGAGTAAAAACATGGCAGACTTTTTAATGTACAAGGGAAAACCACTGGTTCAAAGCGGTAATGAAATCTATTACGGAAACATGGCTGAAAGCTATGTTGTAAGATTTACCGTTCTTTCCACCAAAAAGGCAGGGGAGAATGATTTGCCTGAAAAGGTTAAGGTTCAGCTTATGAAAAGCGATATTCAGTTAAATGAAAAGGACCGCATAACCAAAGAAACCACAAAAGATACTTTTTTTGACGCATTAGACGTCGGCTTTGTATGGCTTGAAAGAGCCTTAAAGGGTTAAAATGAAACCGGAGAGGAAGTAAAATCCTTTCCGGTTTTTTTAATAGATTAACTGTGGGTTAATGTTAATATTAACTTTTAAAATCAGTCGTGCTTTCTGAAGCCTCTGCGTTCTCTGCCTCCTCGGGAGGGCTTGCGGTCACCCTCATCAGCATCGTCCTCAACAACAGCGCCGTTAACCTCTACAAGAGCGTCTCTGCGAGAGAGGTTAATTCTGCCCTGATCGTCAATTTCGGTAACCTTTACAAGTACCTGATCGCCTACAGTTACAACATCCTCAACCTTTTCTACACGCTTTACGTCAAGCTTGGAGATGTGAACAAGTCCCTCTTTGCCGGGGGCAATTTCAACGAATGCGCCAAAGGTCATAAGTCTTGTAACCTTACCGCTGTAAATAGCGCCGATTTCGGGGTCATTAGCTATAAGCTCAACAATAGAGATTGCCTGCTTGGCCTTCTCGATATCAAGACCTGAAACGTAAACGTGACCGTCCTCCTCGATGTTGATAGTGCACTCGCACTGATCCTGAATAGACTGGATAACCTTGCCTTGCTTACCGATAACATCACCAATCTTATCGGGGGAGATAACGGTTGTAAGCATCTTGGGAGCGTACTGAGACAATTCCTCACGGGGAGCAGGGATAGCCTTAAGCATAACCTCGTCAAGAATGTGAATTATTGCCTTATGGGTCTTAGCAAAAGCTTCCTTGATAATAGCAGGTGTAAGACCGTGAACCTTTAAGTCCATCTGAATAGCGGTGATACCCTTATGAGTACCTGCTACCTTAAAGTCCATGTCACCGTAGAAGTCCTCAAGACCCTGAATGTCAACCATGGTCATAAAGTCGCCGTAAACGCCATCGTCACCAGTTATTAGTCCGCAGGAGATACCTGCAACGGGAGCCTTAATCGGAACACCTGCCGCCATTAGAGCTAAGGTAGAACCGCAGATAGAACCCTGAGAGGTAGAGCCGTTGGAGGAAAGAACCTCGGATACAACACGGATAGCATAGGGGAATTCCTCAACAGAGGGGATAACGGGAACAAGCGCCTTTTCAGCCAATGCGCCGTGACCGATTTCACGTCTGCCGGGGCCACGTGACGGCTTAGTCTCGCCTACAGAATAGGAGGGGAAGTTGTAGTGGTGAATATATCTCTTGGTAACCTCCTCGTCAAGTCCGTCTAACTTCTGAGCCTCACTTATGGGAGCTAAAGTAGCAATTGAGAGAACCTGAGTTTGTCCACGGGTGAACATACCTGAACCGTGAACACGGGGGAGAAGGTCAACCTGAGCGTTAAGAGGACGGATTTCGTCAATACCTCTTCCGTCAACACGCTTTTTCTCGTCTTTAAGCCAAGCACGTACAACATGCTTCTGAACAAGGTACATAATTTCGTCAAGCTTAGCTTCATTTCCCTCAAAACGCTCGTCAAACTTCTCATGAACAGCGTTGTAAATGGGCAGAAGTGCAGCGTCACGAACAAGTTTATCGTCAGTATCAAGTGCTTTTTTAACATCCTCGATACAGAAAGCCTCGATTTCCTCCATAATAGCAGGGTCGGGGTCGTTGGACTCGAATTCAAACTTCGGTTTGCCGATTTCGGCTACAATGCCGTTAATGAACTTAACTACCTCTTTGTTAGCCTCGTGACCTGCCATAATGCAGTCGAACATAAGGTCATCGTCAATTTCGTTAGCGCCTGCCTCAATCATAGCAACAAGGTCAGCTGTAGAGGAAACGGTAAGGTTAAGGTCGGTCTTAGCTCTCTGTTCGAGAGTAGGATTGATAACGATTTCTCCATCAACAAGGCCGACATTTACGCTGGATATAGGACCTGCCCACGGAATATCGGAAATAGCGATAGCGCAGGAAACACCGATAGCGGCGGCTACTTCGGGTGAACAGTCGGGGTCAACCGACATAACGGTAGCTACTACAGAGCAGTCGTTACGCATGTCCTTAGGGAACAGAGGACGGATAGGACGGTCAATACAACGGGAAGCCAAAATTGCCTTATCGCTAGCCTTACCCTCACGTCTTGTAAAAGAGCCGGGGATGCGGCCTACGGAATACATTTTTTCCTCATAGTCTACAGAGAGAGGGAAAAAGTCAACACCCTCACGGGGTTTTGCGGATGCGGTTACGGTGCAAAGAACCCTTGTGTCACCGTAAGAAGCCATAACAGCGGCATTGGCTAATTGTGCCATCATGCCTGTTTCAAGCTTTAAGGGACGGCCGGCAAGCTCTGTTTCATAAACCTTGTAGTTTTCAAACATTTTAAAATCTCCTTTATATTTTTTGTAAGAGATTTTTGTTTAGCAATAAATCCGAAACCCTCCAAAATACAGGATGTCCGATTTATCGCTAACCGCAAAAATCTCTTAATTTTACAATAAGGCAGACCGAAAATATACTACGGTCTGCCTTTTTTGTAGACAATTACTTACGGATGCCGAGACGCTTAATAAGGCTACGGTATCTTTCAATGTCAACCTTCTGCAGGTATGCTAAAAGGTTTCTTCTGTGACCAACCATCTTTAAAAGACCACGGTAGGAATGCTTATCCTTCGGATGATCCTTTAAGTGTGCGTTAAGCTCGTTGATTCTGGTGGTAAGTACTGCAATCTGTACCTCGGGTGAACCGGTGTCACCTTCGTGAGTAGCATACTCGGCCATAATCTGCTGCTTAGTTTCCTTAGTCATTATTATTTCACCTCTTTTAAATATTATCCGTAAACCAAGCAATAGGTCGTTGGTGTTCCCAAATAGGGCAGACACCTAAAGCATAGTAAACGGTAGCTTAAATATATTATCACAAAATTTTGAAAAAGTAAAGGTTTTTTTTAACTTTTTAAAAAATCATAGAGGTTATATTGTCGGCAATTTCGGCGAAAATTTTGTTGCAGGATTTTATTTGCTTTTTAGTGTTTTCGGAGAATACGACTACCACATATTCGGGGCTTTCGGCGGGGAAAAATCCGCAAAACCAGCCTTGGGAGATTTCTACACCGTCCTCGTATTTTCCCGTTTGGGCGGTGGCGGTTTTACCTGCGGCGGTTACCGTTTCGGGCTTTGCGTCCTCGCCCGTACCCTCTGTAATAACGGCGGCGAGGTATTCACGCAAAACGGCGGCGGTATCGTTTTTCATAACCCTTGTACGCTTTCCCGTATCGTATTCGGTAAATTTACCGTCCTTTAAAGAACCCTCAACAACGCTTGGCAGATAATATGCCCCGTCTGTTGCTATAGCACAGTAAAGAGTGAGTATTGATACAGGGGAGAGGGTAAGTTTACCCTGACCAATAGAGAAATTTGCAAGGGTGGCGAGATTTTGAAGGCTTGTCTTCTCGGGCAGACTTCCCGATGCGGTATAAAGCCCGTCACAAAGCTTTAAGCTTTTCCCGAAATTAAGGGCGGAGGCGGTATTGTAAATAGCCTCACCGCCGATTTTAAAGGCGAAATTATAGAAAAAAGTGTTGCAGGAATTAGCAAGTGCTGATTTTAAATTCATAAAGCCGTGACCATCTGCCTTGTGACATTTAAAATAACGGTCGATTATTTTGTGACTGCCTGTACAGTTATAATAAAATTCACTTTTTCCGTTTTCAATTCCCGCAATAGAAACACAGGGCTTAAAAACCGAGCCGACATTATAGGCATTTATCGCCCTGTTTAAAAGGGGTGAGCTTTCGTCATTGAGATACTGTCCTATATTTTCGCAATCATAAAAAGGGCGGCTGACCATTGCCCTGATTTTTCCGCTTTGGGCTTCAGCTACTACAACCGCTCCGCTTTCAATATTTAGGGCGGCTTTTTCGGCAATATTTTGGATATTAACATCAATTGTAGCTACAACCCCCGTTGCTACAACATTGGTGTCGTTTTCGATTACCGCCTCTGCGCCTTCGAGAATGTTGCCCTTGCCGTCGCTTTCAAAATAGACCCTTACTTCCTTGTCCGAATAAAGCAGACTGTCATACGCCTGCTCAATACCGCTTACACCTTTGTTTTCGCTGTCGGTATAGCCTATAAGGTGAATTGCGGGGGTCTCGTTGCCTGAATTTTCGTAAATTTTAGTGGTTACTATACCGTCACATTTTATATCCTCGGGCACTTCACAAACAGCGGGGTCACCGTTATTAAGGCTTTCAAGCACTTTTTGGAGCTCCTCGCCCTCTAATACACTGCTTATACCCGTTATCGCCTTCTCGGTGGGGGAAACAGCGGCTATAATTTTAGTTTTACTGTTGGTTATAGGTACCATGTTGCAATCATATACTGTACCCCTCAAACTGCCTATTTTCATTTTATAGCAGTTTCTCTGCCAAAGCTCTTCGTCATACTCAGAGGTAGCGGTCACAGCTACACGCAGAACACAGCTTAAAAACAGAAGCATCATTGTAGTAAAGCATATAAGAGTGCGTTTAGCAAAAACTCTCCAGAAAAAACTGTTTTCGGACATAAAAATACACCTCACGTTAGTATTAACGCAAGGTGCGTTTTATATTCAATTATTCATCATTCTTAAAAGCGAGCCTGCTTTTACAGGGCGCTCAAAGGGAATTTTAACCGTCATCATGGGGTGGGGTGCGGAGTCTATCGGGTTACCCTCACCGTCAAAAAGCTCTGTAGCAGTAACGTTAAAGGGTGCGGATTTAGGTTCTAAACAGTCGAAAACCTGACCCTTTAGGAATTTGTTTTTAAGGGTAGCGACTATCATACCGTCCTCATATCCGTCAACAATAGCGGCTACCGAATAATCCCTTACATAGCCTGCGTTTTCGTAGGTCTGTGCGTTTTGAGGCTGACCCAAATAAAAGCCTGTAGAATAGGTGCGGTGGCTAATTTTATTAAGCTCCTCGGTTACCCACTCGGGGCAATTCCAACTCCCGTCAAAATTTTTAAAGCTATCCAGCGCACCACGGTAAGCATTGGTAACAACTGCTACATAGTAGTGGGATTTGGCTCTGCCTTCAAGCTTTATACTGTCAACCCCTGCGGCAATCATTTTATCGAGATTTTCCGCCATACACATATCGTTGGCATTTAAAATATAGGTGCCCTTGTCGGTTTCGGTGATATCAAAATACTGCCCCGGTCGTTTTTCCTCCATAAGGGAATAGCTCCAACGGCAGGACTGTGCGCAGTCTCCTCGGTTTGAATCTCTGCCTGTCATGTAGCTTGAAAGCAAGCATCTTGCCGAAAATGAGACGCACATAGCGCCGTGGGCAAAGGCTTCAATTTCAAGCTCTTTTGGAGTTTTCGCCCTGATTTCAGCTATTTCGTCAAGTGACAGCTCACGGGCTAAAACTACACGTTTTGCGCCTAAATCGTGAAAGGCACGTGCGGTTTCGTAATTGCATATACCCGACTGAACAGAAATATGAAGCTCACAGTTAGGTGCATATTTTTTAACCATTTGCATAGTGCCTAAATCGGCAGCGATTACCGCATCTGCACCATAGGAATTCAACTGCTCCAAAAAAGCAGGCAGACGGGGCATTTCGGCATTGTGTGGTATAGTATTACAGGTTATGTGTACCTTTACACCATGGGAATGAGCGTAGTCTATACCTGCCTTTAAATCAGCTTCACCGAAGTTTGTAGCGGCGGTACGCATGCCGAATTCCTCACCTGCAAGGTAAACCGCATCAGCGCCGTAATCAACAGCGGCTTTAAGACGGGTTAAATCACCTGCAGGGCTTAAAAGCTCGGGTAATTTAATATAATCAGTCAAAGTACTCATATACCCAATTGCCTCCTTGCTGAAGTTTATTTATTGTCTTTTGCTGTTCAGCCGAGGTTTTGTGGTAATAGAATTTGCCTGTGCTGTCGGTAACAAAATAGTAGTAATCATGGCTTTCAGGGTAGAGCGCCGCCTTTATAGCCTCAATTCCGGGTGAACATAATGGGCCGGGGGGAAGTCCCTCTATATTATAGGTATTGTATCTGCCGTCATCATACTTAAAGAAATCACCGTAATAGCAGGTAGGGGAGGAGCCTAGAGTTGCAAAATCATCACTTTTAAGGCGGTTATAGAATACCCCTGCAACCTTGGGCATTTCGTCAAAGCTCTCGCCCGATTCCATTTGTACAATAGAAGCCATTGTAAGAATTTCGTTCATTGTATAGCCCATAGCCTCTGCACGCTCGAACATATCGTCGGTAATTCGGCTTTGTGCCTCGGCTATCATCTTTTCCACAGCTAAAACGGCACATTCTGCCGAATCGTAGGAGTAAAAATCGTAGGTTTCGGGGAAGAGATAGCCTTCAAGGGTATAATAGGTTTTTTCGCTGTCCGCACCCGATAACAGCTTTGATTTAAGGGAAACCTTGTCCAAAGCGGCAAGGAAATCGGACTTTGAGCAAACACCGCTGTTTTCGAGCAAGGTTCCAATTCCTGGAACGGTAACCTTTTCGCCGTTTACGTTTTTTGTATAATCGTTAATTCCCGTACCCTCGGGGATAGTTACAGTAACGGTTTCGGCCTTTGCACCCTCGTTTATAAGCATTTGGCAAATTGCCTCATAGCCCGACTCGCTTTCAAAGTTATAGTAGCCGTATTTAAACTGACTGTCATAACCCTTGAATTTTGCATAAATACGGAAAAGCATTGGTATTTTTACTGCTCCGCTTTCCTCTAATTGGTCGGCTATTTTTGAGGCAGGAGTTCCCATTTCAATATTTATTTCGCATTTATTTTCGCCTCTGCCAAAGCCCAACCCCATAAAATCGGCGCCTGCGTAAATAATAGAAAAGGCAAGTCCTACCGATACTACAACAATGGCGATAATCCAAATAATATTTTTGACTGTGCTGCTGCCTTTTTTCTTTCTCTTTACGTGTTTTTGAGGTTGTTCCTCATTTTCCTCAAGCCGGAAACCCTTGCCAATAACAAAATCATCATTCTCGGTATCGTTTTCCGACTTTGGAATATTTTTGTTTTCTTCCATTTTTCTGTCTCCGTTTAATATCTCATTTGTTTTTTAAGCTTTTCCGCCGTATCTATACTTGTTAAATAGCTTAATATTTCAAAACCGAAGGGGAAAGCGGCACCTGCCCCATAGGCGGTTATAATATTGCCGTCTCTCACTACAGGCTGACTTAAAACCTCCGCACCCAATAAATCGTCCTCAAAGCCTGTAAAGCAGGTAGCTTTTTTAGTTTTAAGCAGTCCCTTATGACCCAAAACAGAGGGCGCCGCGCAAATAGCAGAAATCAGTAAACCTTTTTCTGCCGCAAAATCGATTGCATTTTGTACCGTTTGGCTTTTTTCGAGATTTAAGGTTCCGGGCATACCGCCGGGTAGGATAATACCCTTTAAATCCTCATTTAAAGCTACCTCATTTTCGGTAATATCGGCTGTAACTTCAATACCGTGTGAGCCCTTAATGTATTTTTGGCCAATACCTACGGTTTTTACTTCAATTTCTGCACGTCTTAAAATGTCGAGGGGAGCTAAAGCCTCACATTCCTCAAAACCGTCAGCTAAAAATAAATAAATCATAAAATCATTCCTTATAAAGTTTAAGAACGCTATTTAATACGTCGTTTGCAATATCCTCAATACTTCTTGCCTCGCCGTAATCAGCACAGGGGATAATTTCCCATCCCGAATACTTTGCCGTAAATACTGCGGCTTTTCGGCAGCGGTCAAGATACTCGGTGTCGCTTTCGTGAATGTCCTTTTTAGAGTTGTCTCCCTCATACCGCTTAGTCAACAGCTTTTGGGAAACCTCTACGGGCATATCAAGGAAAATCACCTTATCGGGTTTAGGGATACCGATTTTATTATATTCAAAATCGTAAAGCCAAGAAAGGAAATCCTCCCATTTATCTTCACTGAGCTTTGAAGCCTGATGAACGGCATTGGAGGTAGTGTATCTGCCCGATACCACCGTACCGCCGTTTTCGTAGTATTCGCCCCATTTTGCCTTATAGGAGGCATAACGGTCTACGGTATAAAAAACCGAGGCGGCATATGCGTTAACATCATTAGGGTTAGTGCCGAAGTTGCCGTTTAAATACATTTTTACAAGTGTGCTTGATGGGTTATCATAATCGGGGAAGGACACCGCCCTACATTCAATACCGTGCTTTTTCAGATTTTCATAAAGCAGGTCTAATTGGGTGGATTTACCGCTGCCGTCAAGCCCCTCAATAACTACAAGCTTACCCATTGTTTTTAAGTCTCCTGTAAAATTCTTGTACTTCCTTTGGTTTTCCGCAGGACATTTTACCCTCGGAGCATTTACCGTTTAAACAAGAGGGACCTGCATTTTTAAAGAGATTAGGGGCAACCTCACAAACCAAAGCTAACATCTGATTTGCAATATCCTGTATTTCCCATTGAGCACGCTTACAGCAGCGAATTTTAAAGAAATTCATTAAGGAACGTGCATTCATGGTCATAACCATTTGGGTTTCGCAGGAGTTTGGGAGGACAAAACGGGCATCCTCAATAGCCTTTTTTTCGGCAAGTCTTGCGGCAGTCTTTTCGTCCTTACCCTCTGCCATAAAGGTCTTTATATGCTTTTCCTTTAAAATTTCGGCAAGGCGGTCATATCTTTTCTGGTCTTCTGCCATAATTTCCTCGTAAAGCTCTAAAGCCTCGGGCACAGCGGCGATTTCGGGAGGGGTTACGTATTCAAAAGAACCCTCTCTTACGTATCTCTGACTTTTAACCGAAAAGGATGCCATTCTGTGCCGTGTTATCTGTGCTAAAAGGGAACGTGAAACACCCTCAATGCCAAAAGTAAAGCTTGCATGCTCAATAGGGCTCTCGTGACCAATTTCGGAAAGCATTTCTACAAAGGATGCCGCCTTTTCGTCGGTTAAATTATCGGTTAAAGTACTTATATTCGAACTGCTGTAGCAAAGCTTAGCGGCAGATGCGACGGTACGCTCGGGGTTGGGGGTATGTGCCAAAAGAAAGACCTTAGCCATATAAATCATTCCTTAATATATCGAATTTTTTCACATAATAATGCATTTTAAAACATTATACCAAAATATCTGTCTGTATTCAATAAAAAACTACCCAAAATTTTAGAAAAATTTTTTTATTTTTTTTGAGAAAAGGTCTTTTTTTGTCGAAAGATTTGTGGTAAAATACATTTGATTAGAAAAATGCGGAGGTAAAACAAATGGCAAGCATTGATTTTAAACACGCACCCTACGGTGACCTTGCGGTTATCAGCATGCGTGGATGTGAGGATATTTCCTCAAAGGTAGATTATTATTTAAAGCAGTGGAGAAACATTCCCGAGGACGAATCCTTTGTAGTTTCTGCAAACTGCCCCAGATTCGGCACAGGTGAGGCAAAGGCTGTACTTAACCACACAGCCAGAGGATTGGACGTTTATATTATCTGTGACTGCTTTAATTATAACGTTACCTATAAAATGTACGGTATGACCGTTCCCATGAGCCCTGATGACCATTTTCAGGATTTAAAGCGTATTATTGCGGCACTTGGAGGAAAGGCAAGAAGAATTACCGTTATTATGCCTATGCTTTACGAGGGCAGACAGCACAGAAGAACCACAAGAGAATCTATGGACTGCGCTATGGCTTTACAGGAGCTTGTAGCAATGGGAGTTAAGAATATCATCACCTTTGACGCTCATGACCCCAGAGTAAACAACGCAATTCCGCTTGACGGCTTTGACAATGTTCAGGCGGCTTACCAAATGATTAAGGCATTGCTCAGAACCGTGCCCGATATTAAGCTTGACCGTGACCATACCATGATAGTTTCTCCCGACGAGGGCGGTATGGGACGTTGTATCTACTATTCATCCGTTTTAGGCTTGGAGCTTGGTATGTTCTACAAGCGCCGTAACTATTCTGTAATAATAAACGGCAGAAACCCTATTGAGGCGCATGAATTTTTAGGTAACGATATCGTAGGTAAGGATTTAATACTTGTTGACGATATGATTTCCTCAGGCGAATCCATGCTTGACATTGCCGCTAAGCTTAAAGAAAAGGGTGCAGGCAGAATTTTCGTATTCTCTACCTTCGGTCTCTTTGTTGAGGGTCTTGAAAAATTCGACGAATACTACAAAAACGGTCTTATTGACAAGGTATTTACCACCAATTTGATTTACCAACCGCAGGAGCTTTTGGACCGTGAATGGTATTGCAGTGTTAATATGTCAAAGTATATTGCACTTCTTGTTGATACCCTTAACTATGATAATTCTATAAGCAGTCTGTTAGACCCCGCAGACCGCATTAAAAGAGTTGTATCCCAGTATAAGGATAAATAAAATGCAAAGACTAACCCTGTGTTTTACGCACAGGGTTTTATTTTTACACAGATTTAACATAACAGGGTAGCAGATTTAACATTTCAGAGGTAAAATCAACCTGAAATTTACAAAAAGAGGTCGATTTAATGAATATTTTTGACGCTTTGTCTCTACTTGGGGGACTATGTCTTTTCCTGTTCGGCATGAACGTAATGGGTGAGGCGCTTGAACGCAGAGCAGGTAACGGGCTTAGAAACATTTTATCAAGACTTACAACCAAAAAATCAGCAGGATTTTTAACGGGCTTGGGAGTTACTGCCGTAATTCAAAGCTCCTCTGCTACTACAGTTATGGTAGTGGGCTTTGTAAACTCGGGTCTTTTGGCACTAAAACAGGCTATTAACGTTATAATGGGTGCAAACGTAGGTACAACGGTTACGGCTTGGCTTTTGAGCCTTAGCGGTATCGAAAGCGATAATACATTTGTTAAGCTTTTAAAGCCTACATCTTTCACACCAATCTTGGCTCTTATAGGTGTTATTTTCTACATGTTTTTAAAGGGAAGTAAGCATAAGGATACGGGTATGATTTTACTCGGCTTTGCAACCCTTATGTTCGGTATGGATGCTATGTCTGCCGCCGTTTCGGGTCTTAAGAATGTACCCGGATTTCAAAATTTATTTTTAATGTTTACTAACCCCATTCTCGGTGTGGTTGCCGGTGCAATACTGACTGCAATTATTCAGTCAAGCTCGGCGTCTGTAGGTATTCTACAGGCACTTGCCGCTACGGGTCAGGTGACCTACGGTGCGGCTATTCCGATTATAATGGGTCAGAATATAGGTACATGTATTACCGCTATTCTTTCAGCTATCGGTGCTAACAAAAACGCTAAGCGTGCGGCGGCGGTTCACCTTTCTTTTAATGTAATAGGCACAGCTGTTTGGCTTATCGTTTTCTGGATAATCAAGGCTACATTAAGCCCAGTACTCCTTACAGAGTCGGCTTCCTTAATGGGTATAGCTATAGCACACTCAGTATTTAATATACTTTGTACAATACTTCTTATGCCAATGTCAGGATTACTCGAAAAGCTTGTAATTAGACTTATTCCCGACAGTGAAAAGAAAGAAACTGTTGAAAAACTGGACGAACGTCTCCTTACAACCCCTGCTGTAGCGTTGGAGCGCTGTCGTGCCGTAACGGTTGATATGGCGGAATGTGCAGTTAATACTCTTAGCAGTGCAATTTCACTCCTCGCCGATTATACTCCCGAGGTAGCGGCTAAGGTTAAAAAAGGTGAGGAAAAAACCGACCGCTATGAGGATATTCTAGGCTCCTATCTTGTGAAGCTAAGCTCACATTCCATGGGTGAGGGTGACAGCGAGGAGGCGGCAATGCTCCTCAAAACCATAGGTGATTTTGAGCGTATTTCCGACCACGGAGTAAACATTTTGGAATCTGTAGAAGAATTAAAGGCAAAGGACATAGTATTTTCCGAATCTGCTAAGGCAGAGCTTAATGTACTGACCTTGGCAGTTAAAGAAATAATAAATCTGTCACTTGAAGCCTTCAAAAATTATGATGCCATGGCGGTTAAACACATTGAGCCGTTAGAGCAGGTAATTGACACAATTAAAGAGAAACTGCGCACAAAGCATATATTAAGGCTCCAACAGGGTGAATGTACTATTGATGCAGGCTTTATCTGGTCCGACCTGTTAACCAACCTCGAGCGTGTGTCTGACCATTGCTCCAATATAGCAGGCTCTATAATGGATCTTCGCAATATGGATATGAATATCCACGAAAATCTGCGTGCCGTAAGGCATGACAGCGAAACCTACAAACGTTGCCTTGCGGAATACAGTAAAAAATACGCATTAAACTGATATAAAAAAATCTGTCACCAGAGATTCTGATGACAGATTTTTTATAGCTATATATAATTATTCAGATTTTGTATAATTAACTGTTAGAATACTGTTGTAAAGCTTATTAGAAGCAGCATCGTCAAGCTCGGCATAATCTACGTAAATACAAATATTCGTGCCGTTTTTATCTGAAAACTTCGTTACTTTGAAAAATCTTTTAAATTGCGAAGTACCGTTTATTTCATATTTCTCAACCGAAGAACGAATAAGAACACTTGTATCGTTACTGTCGTTTTTCTCGCTTTTTTCATAAGTTGCCGCCGAAGTATCAACCAATTTTTCAGATATAACACCAATCTGCAAGCCGTTTCTTTTAATAATATCGTCGTTTATCTCCCAATCCGACGGTATGGAAAGATTTACATAAAACTGATTATTACCGTTTACCGAAACATCAGCCGTTTTCCATTCGTCATTTCCGACATTTCTGCAGGAGATATTTTTATATTCGTTTTCATTGTCTGGAGGAGTTTCGGAAGATACATCAGAGCTTGTATTTTGTGTGTCGGATGAGGTATTATCGATACTCGAATTATCGTTAGTGTTTGAAGGCTCTGTATTAGTATTATCAGAGCTTGTACTCTCATTATCGGAATTGGTATTATCTTTTTCAGAATTTTGAGATGATGTATTTTCTGATGCTGAATTATTCTGTGATAGCGGCGAATTATTTATACTGCTTGTATTGGAATTTAAAGCTGTATTATTGTCAATACTTGAAGGTTCTGTGTTAGTATTATCAGTGCTTGTACTCTCATTATCGAAACTGTTATTATCACTCTGTGTATTGGAAGAACTTGTAGTTTCAGGTGTTGAGGTTTCGGCGGGCTTCTTTTTACAGCCTGTAACCGTAAAGGCAAGCACCAAAGCCAATAATAATGTAATTAACCTTTTCAAGATGAAATCCTCCTGTTCTGAAAAAGTCTTTACTTTTTTAATTATATTACTTTTATTACAAAAATCAAGCTACAAAAATATGACAATTATTTTAAAAATCTTGACAAATTACAAATATCGGGGGATAATTATATAAATCAATATAAATTTTACGGGGTGACGGGATGAAGCTTAATTACAAACGCACAGTACTTATCGGTCTTGCCTTTATGTCTATTCTTGCTTTTTGGCAGTTTTACGATCAAGTAATACCCTATATACTCGAAAAGGTGTTCGGGCTTAAAACCTTTACGGCGAATGCAATAATGTCGGTTGATAATATACTTGCTATATTTATGCTTCCTCTTTTCGGTGCCATTTCGGATAAGACACATACAAGGCTCGGAAAAAGAACACCTTATATATTATTCGGTACTGTTGCCGCCTCGGTTTTAATGGTGATTTTAGGTCTTTTTGAGGAAAGCCGTAATTTTGTAGCATTTATAGCAACACTTATGGTTCTGCTGGTTGTTTTGGCTGTCTACCGCACACCGGCTGTTGCTTACATGCCCGACGTTACCGAAAAGCCGCTTCGCAGTAAAGCAAATGCGGTTATAAATCTTGTCGGCTATATTGGCGGCATTTTCTCCACCGTTGTTATGATGTTTATGCTTAAAGGGGAAAAGAATGAACTTGGAGAGACGGTTTATTCCGAAAACCAATCTTTTTTACCCGTATTTATCGTAATAGCCGTATTTATGCTGCTGACCGTTTTAATAATGGTATTTACCGTTAATGAGAATAAGGTTTTGGCAGAGACTAATATAGTTGATGACGAACCGGAAAAAGCAACAGCCGACGGTAAGCTTCCAAGACCTGTTTTAAAAAGTCTTGTGCTTATTTTAGTATCGGTGTTCTTATGGTATATGGCTTATAACGCTGTAACCACCGCCTTTTCACGCTATTGCCCTAATATTTGGGGAACTGACCTGGGTACTTCATCAGGCTATCTTTTAATGGCAACCGTTGTGGCGATTATAGCCTTTGTGCCGTTAGGCTTTCTGTCAGGGAAGTTAGGCAGAAAAAAGACGGTGCTTTTCGGTGTAATTTTAATGACTGCTTGTTATACCTCGGTAATTTTTATACATCACGAAACACCCTTAATGTATCTTATCTTTTCGGTCGTGGGAATTGGTTGGGCGGCTATAAACGTTAATTCCTTTCCCATGGTTGTGGAAATGTGCAGCGGCGCTGATGTAGGAAAATACACAGGCTTTTACTATACATTTTCTATGGCGGCGCAAATAACCGCTCCATTACTTTCGGGATTTTTAATCGATAATCTAAATGCGGGCTACAGAATACTTTTCCCGTTTTCAGTAGTATTTTCGGTGCTTTCTTTTATGACAATGTCGCTTGTAAAGCATGGGGATACAAGGCCTGTAAAGAAAAAATCACTTTTGGAAAATTTTGATGTGGATGATTAAATTCCTTACCGCCTTTTATTAGGCGGTTTTTTGTGCATACTATATATTGTATAGGTGGTGTAGTATGTTCAAAAGTTTAACCGCAACCGCAAAGGATATAATATGGTATTTTATAGGCAGCTTTATTTATTCTGCGGCTGTAACCATGTTTGTCTCTCCGAACGAGATTTCACCCGGAGGACTTACAGGTATTGCAACAGCTCTTAATTACCTTTTTTCACTTCCGGCAGGTATAGTACTGTTTATTTTAAATATTCCTATACTGATTTTAGGCTTTTTAAAATTCGGCGGTGTATTCATATTTAAAACTGCTATAGCTACCGCTTTGGTTTCATTTTCTTTAACAATTACCGATAATTTATTACCAGCCTTTAATATTGATAAGATATTAGCCGCAGTTTTCGGCGGTATTTTAATGGGCTTGGGGCTTAGTATAGTTATCCGCAGAGGAGCGACGACGGGCGGTATTGATATAATAGCAAAGCTTATAAATATGAAATTCAGGCACTTTACTGTAGGCAGACTTATTCTTATTATGGACGGTATTATTATAGCCGTTGCGGCAGTTGCCTACAAAAATGTGGAAAGTGTTTTGTATTCGATAATTTCCATGTATGCATCCTCGAGAGTTATGGATATAGTCCTATACGGTGCCGATAAGGGCAGACTTATATACATTGTGACTAAATTTCCGAATGAGGTATGCCGTGACATCAATACCAAAATGCACAGAGGTGTTACCGTGCTGAAAGCTACAGGCGGATATACGGGTGAAGAGCGCAGTTTGCTGCTTTGCACAGTAAGAATTCACGAGGTTTCGGGCATATATTCCATTATTGATAAGCACGACCCCAATGCATTTATTGTTGTAAGCGAGGCAGGAGAAATATTAGGCGAGGGCTTTAAGGCGAATAAACAATAATTTCCATTTGTTTTGTTGAAAACCGACAAAAATATATAAAACTGAAAATAGTACTTGATTTTTTAGTCTCTCATGTTATAATAGTATTTGCTCACACAAGATATTGTGTTTTGAATATTTAATTAAACGTATATTTGGGGGATTTTTAATATGAAAATTATTAAGCGAAGCGGTGCTGAGGTAGAGTTCGACCCTAAGAAAATAGTAATTGCGGTAACCAAAGCCAACGACAGCGTTGTTCCCAGTGAGCGTATGTCAGAAATACAGATAAAGCGTATTGCCGAGGATGTTGAAAGTGCGGCGGCTAACATGAACCGTTCTTTGAGCGTTGAGGAAATACAGGATATGGTAGAGGACCAGATAATGAATCAGCGTGCATTTGATGTTGCACGCCGTTACATAACCTACCGTTATACAAGAGCGCTTGTACGTAAGTCAAACACTACCGACGAGCAGATTTTAAGCCTTATCGAGTGCAATAACGAGGAAGTAAAGCAGGAAAATTCTAATAAAAATCCAACAGTCAACAGCGTTCAGCGTGACTATATGGCAGGTGAAGTGAGCAAGGATATTACAAAGCGTATCCTTTTAGAGCCTGATATTGTTGACGCTCACGAAAGGGGACTTATTCACTTCCACGATGCTGATTATTTTGCTCAGCATATGCATAACTGCGACCTTGTTAATCTTGAGGATATGCTTCAAAACGGCACCGTTATCAGCGGAACCTGCATAGAAAAGCCTCATTCTTTTTCCACTGCCTGTAACATTGCTACACAGATTATAGCACAGGTAGCCTCCTGCCAGTACGGCGGACAGAGCATAAGCCTTGCCCATTTAGCACCTTTTGTTGATATCAGCCGTAAAAAGATTTACGAGGATGTTAAGGAGGAGCTTTTAGATATTAACCCCAATGTTACAGAGGAAAAAATCAGGGAAATCACCGAAAAGCGCCTTCGTGAGGAAATCCGCAAGGGTGTACAGACTATACAGTATCAAGTAGTCACCTTAATGACCACTAACGGACAGGCTCCCTTTGTTACGGTATTTATGTACCTTAACGAGGCTAAGAACGAACAGGAAAAGCATGACCTTGCCATGATTATTGAGGAGGTCTTAAAACAGCGCTACCGTGGGGTTAAAAACGAAAAGGGAGTATGGATTACCCCTGCATTCCCGAAGCTTATTTATGTTCTCGAAGAGGATAATATCCGTGAGGGTACAGAGTATTGGTATTTAACACTTCTTTCGGCTAAGTGTACCGCAAAGCGCATGGTGCCTGACTATATTTCCGAAAAGGTAATGCTTCAGAATAAAGTGGACAAGAACGGTGAGGGTCACTGCTACACCTGCATGGGCTGCCGCAGCTTTTTGACTCCTTACGTTGACGAAAACGGCAAGCCTAAGTATTACGGACGCTTCAATCAGGGCGTTGTAACCGTAAACCTTGTTGATATCGGGCTGACAGCGGGCGGCGATATGGAAAAATTCTGGAAGATTTTCGACGTAAGAATGCAGCTTTGCCACAAAGCCTTACAGGCTCGTCATGAACGTCTTACAGGTACTGTTTCGGACGCTGCCCCAATACTTTGGCAGTACGGTGCACTTTTGCGCCTTAAAAAGGGTGAGACTATCGACAAATACCTCCACGGCGGTTATTCCACACTGTCCCTCGGCTATGCAGGTCTTTGGGAGTGCGTTTACAGCATGAACGGCAAAAAGCTTACAGAGCCTGAGGGCGAGGAGTTCGGTCTCGAAATAATGCGTAAGCTTAACGAATATACCGCTAAGTGGAAGGCTGAGGAGAATATCGACTACTCACTTTACGGCACACCTCTTGAAAGCACAACCTATAAGTTTGCAAAATGCCTGCAAAAGCGCTTCGGCATTGTTAAGGGTGTTACCGACAGAAATTATATCACAAACAGCTATCATGTTCACGTAACCGAGGATATTGACGCATTTGAAAAGTTGGCATTAGAGGCTAAATTCCAACAGCTTTCACCGGGCGGTGCTATTTCCTATGTGGAAGTACCCAATATGCAGAATAATATCGAGGCGGTAATTTCGGTAATGCAGTTTATTTACGATAATATTATGTATGCCGAGCTTAACACTAAAAGCGATTACTGCCACATCTGCGGCTTTGACGGGGAGATTACCGTTGAGGAGGATGGTCACGGCAAGCTTGTCTGGAAGTGCCCCAACTGCGGCAACACAGACCAAGACAAGATGAACGTTGCCCGCAGAACCTGCGGTTATATCGGTACTCAGTACTGGAATCAGGGCAGAACTCAGGAAATTAAAGAAAGAGTTTTACACCTGTAATAAAATACGGAGCGTCCTATCGACGCTCCTTTTTATAGTAGAGGTTTTTATGAACTATGCGGTAATCAAAAAATTTGATATTGCAAACGGTACAGGGGTTAGAGTATCGCTTTTTGTCAGCGGATGCAGACACCGTTGTAAAAACTGCTTTAACAGCGAAGCTTGGGATTTCGGTTACGGTAAGCCTTTTACAGAGGACACCGCAAACGAAATTATTGAAGCACTAAAACCCGATTATATTACGGGATTTTCGCTTTTAGGCGGCGAACCCTTCGAGCCTGAAAACCAATTAGAGCTTTTAAAGCTTTTAAGGCTTATTAAAGAAAAGCTACCTAATAAAAGCGTTTGGTGCTATACAGGCTTTCTTTATGACAGTCAGCTTTTAAGCGGTAAGGTTGGCGACGGTGAAACCGTAAAAGAAATGCTTAAAAACATAGATGTTTTGGTGGACGGTAAGTTTGTAGAGGAGCTTAAAAGTCCTGATTTGCTATTCAGAGGTTCGTCAAACCAACGCATAATAGACGTTAAAAAATCAATGGAGTCGGGTACTGCCCAATGGCTCAGTGGCGTATGGCAGAGAAAAATGGGATCGGGAAATATTTATGAATAGAGGGAATAAAAATGATAAAGGTAAATTTTAAAAAGCTAAACGAAAAGGCAATTGCTCCTACCTACGGCACCGAATTTTCGGCAGGCGCTGATTTATACGCTTGCGAGGGTGGCGAGGTTAAAATTAAAGCAGGGGAAACTAAGCTTATCCACACAGGACTGTCCCTCGAAATTCCCGAGGGTTACGCAGGTCTTATTTATGCCCGAAGTGGAATTGCTACCAAAAGGGGATTGGCACCTGCAAATAAGGTCGGTGTTATCGACAGCGATTACAGGGGAGAAATAATGGTATCCCTTTACAATCACTCGTCTGCCGACCAAACTATTGCCGACGGTGAGCGTGTAGCACAGCTTGTAATAACACCCTTTTTAAAGGTGGAATACACCGAAACCGATAATCTTACCGAAACCGTAAGAGGTACAGGCGGATTCGGCTCAACGGGTAAAAATTAAGGTGATACATTGATTTCGGCAAAGGTGAAACAATATAATTTTATTGCAGTTAAGATTTCAAAATCTTAACTGCTTTTTTGTTTTAAATTGCTATTTACAAAGCCCCGAAATGCTGTTATAATATTTTTACTATTGTTTTGAGGATGAATTATATGGATTTTCAGGTTAATCCGGCTTGCTTTTCTGCGGCTTTTACTATACCTGCCGCAATTGCTGACTGTCATTTAAAGCTCTGTAAAGCGGAGCACATAAAGGTAATACTTTACATATTCCGCAATATTGCCGACGGTATTGATATTTCCAAAATCAGCGATAAAACCGATATTGACGAATATGATGTAAAAGAGGCATTGCTTTACTGGGCGGATGCCGGTATTCTTGTGTCCAAAGAGGTTGAGCCGACTGCTGCGAAGCCTACCGCAAAGATAGTAACCAAATCCCGTAAGCCTGACAGAACAGATGTTGCAAAACGAGGCTTAGAGGATGAGAAAATCCAATATTTAATAAAGGAAACAAGCGAAAAGTTAGGCAGATTTTTAAAGCAAAATGAAACAAATACCCTCGTTTGGCTTTACGAGGATCAAGGGCTTGATGTTTCGATAATTCTGCTTGTTGTTCAGTATGCCGTAAGTAAGGACAAGGCTAACATTCGTTTTATTGAGCGAACGGCGGTTGAACTTATTGACGGGGGTGTTGAAACTATGGCAGAGGCAGAGGAATTTTTACACCGCCGTGATATGGACGATATGGCTTGGCGAGCAGTATGCGGCGCTTTAGGTCTGGAAAAAAGAAAGCCCAGCAAAAAGGAAACCGAGCACGTAAGACAGTGGATTTATGACTGGAAAATTTCCAAAGAATTGCTTTGTGCCGCTTATGATGAGTGCGTAAACGCAAAATCGAAATTTTCTTTTCCCTATGTTGCGAAAATTATCGAAAACTGGCATAAGGACGGTATAAATTCACCCGATGATATAGAGAAAAAACCGAAACCACAGGAAAAAGAGGATTTCGGCGCTTTCGACCTTGACCTATACGAAAAAATGATAAATTCGAGGGATTAGGCTATGATTACAAAGGAAATTGTTTACAAAAAGGCTTTTGAGGATAAGAAAAATTCCCTTAAAGAGCGAAAAATGCAGTATGATATGCTGATGTCCTCCCTTTATACTACAGAGCCTCGGCTAAAGGAAATAGAAGCAGGGCTTTCAAAAGTAGGCGCACAGCTTGCCATTACCGCTCTTTCGGGGGATAAAAAGAAAATCGCCGCCTTGAAAAGCGAGGCTTCGGCTTTAGGTAAAGAGAAAAAGGAAATAATCAAAAAAGCAGGCATTAAGGAATTTAAATACGAGTGCGAATTATGTAAAGATACAGGCTATGTTTTGGGTAAGATTTGCAACTGTATAAAGGATAAAGCAGGCAAAATTATGCTTGCGGAATTTTCCAAGCAAATGCCGATAAAGAACTGCCGATTTGATAATTTCGATTTAAAATACTACCCGAGTAAAGGCAGTAACGAGGGTGAAAACCCAAAAAGACGAATGACGGGGATTTTTAAAGCATGTAAAGAATATGTTTTGAATTTCAGCCCTGAAACCTCTAAAAGTCTGATTTTTTACGGTGACGCAGGGCTTGGCAAAACCCACCTTACAATGGCTATCGTATCAGGTGTTATCGAAAAAGGCTATCTGCCCGTTTACGGCTCGGCGGAAAATTTGTTTTCGATTATAGAAAAGGAAAAATTTTCGGGCGAAAACAAAGGTAGCTATGAAATAATGCTTGACTGTGATTTATTAGTAATAGACGATTTAGGAGCCGAAATGGCAACCGCATTTACAAAATCGGTACTGTATAATCTTATAAATACACGAATTTTATCGGGCAAGCCGACGATTATTAACACAAATCTTACAATGAAGAAAATCAACGAAAAGTATGACGCACGAATAGCTTCACGAATTATCGGAAGTTACGACCCACATTTATTTTTAGGTGTGGACGTTCGTCAGCAAAAAGCAATAGAAAAACAAGAGGAATTTTGATGAGTATAAAAACATACAATGCAGGCAGCTATGAGGTTGCCGTTATAGGCGGCGGTCATGCAGGAATTGAGGCGGCGTTGGCGTCTGCAAGGCTCGGCTGTAAATCTATTATGTTTACAGTAACCCTTGACTGGATAGGCAATATGCCTTGCAATCCGTCAATCGGCGGAACAGCTAAAGGACATTTGGTGCGTGAATTAGATGCTTTAGGCGGCGAAATGGGCAAGGCGGCGGATAAACACACACTTCAAAGCCGAATGTTAAACCTCGGCAAAGGACCTGCGGTACATTCACTAAGAGCACAGATTGACCGCCGTGCATACAGCGGATATATGAAGCATATCGTGGAGCTTCAAGAGAATTTGGATGTTAAACAGTGCGAGATAACAGATATTTATAAGGAGGGTGAAATTTGGCACTGTGTAACCTCTTTAGGAGCTGATTTTACCGCCAAAGCCGTGGTTTTAGCTACGGGTACTTTTTTGGACGGCAGAATTTACGTAGGAGAGGTAAACTATCCCTCTGGACCTGACGGCGCCGCCGCTGCAAAAAGACTTTCAGACTCTCTTAAAAAATTGGGACTGCCCTTAAGACGGTTTAAAACGGGTACACCTGCAAGGGTAGCAAGGGACAGTATTGATTTTTCATCTATCGAGGTTCAGGCAGGGGACGAGCTTACCGTTCCTTTCAGCTTTTCTACCGAGACACCGCCCGAAAACAAGGTGGTTTGCCATATTTCCTACACAAACGAGGATACTAAAAAGGTAATTCTCGATAATATCCACCGCTCACCCTTATACGGCGGCGAAATTGAGGGTATAGGTCCGAGATATTGCCCGAGTATTGAGGATAAAATAGTCCGTTTCGGTGATAAAAAACGGCATCAGTTCTTTATCGAGCCTTGCGGTGAAAATACAGAGGAAATGTATTTACAAGGACTTTCCTCATCACTTCCCGAGGAAGTGCAGATACAGCTTTACAAAACAGTTGACTGTCTTAAAAATGTTAAGATAATGCGTAATGCCTACGCTATCGAATACGATTGCGTTGACCCCTTAGCACTAAAAGCTACCCTCGAAATGAAGGATTTTGAGGGTCTTTACGGGGCAGGTCAGTTTAACGGCTCGTCAGGCTATGAGGAGGCGGCGGCACAAGGGTTAGTTGCTGGTATAAATGCCGCTTTAAAGGTGCAGGGCAGGGAGCCTCTTATACTTTCCCGTGCATCATCTTATATAGGAACTCTTATAGATGACCTTGTAACCAAGGGCTGTATGGACCCTTACCGCATGATGACTTCAAGAAGTGAATACCGCTTACTTTTACGTCAGGACAATGCCGACGAAAGACTGATGCCTATAGGTCACGAAATAGGTCTTATAGACGAGGAAACCTACAGTAAGTTCCTTACACGCAAAGAGCAAAAGGAAAAGGAAATCGAAAGGCTTAATTCAACCTTTATAGGTCCTAACGGCAAATTAAATCAGTTACTCGAAAGCAAGGGCACCGCACCTATGACTACGGGAATGAGGTTATCAGACCTTGTAAAGCGCCCCCAGCTAAGCTACGAAATGTTAGCTGAATTTGATAAAGAGAGACCGGAACTTCCCTTTAGCGTAAAGGAAAAGGTAGAGGTTGAAATTAAGTACGAGGGTTACATTGCCCGACAACAGGCGCAGGTAAATGAAATGCTCCGCCTTGAAAAAAAGCTTATCCCCGAGAATACAGACTATAAAAATGTTTACGGTTTACGGCTTGAGGCTGTAGAAAAGCTTAACAAGGTGAAGCCTGCTAATATCGGTCAGGCATCACGCATTTCAGGTGTAAGCCCTGCCGACATTTCGGTACTTCTTATTTATCTTTCAAAATAGATATTGCCGCTCCTTTTGGGAATAATATTCCAAAGGAGCGGTATTTTTATGGATAATTATTTTTCTTTAATTTCGGAAATCGACAGAGATTTAAAGACGGATGAAAGCTTTGATATTATAAAGCGTGAGCTGATAATTGCCGAAAGACAGGCGGTGCTTTATTTTATAGACGGCTTTATTAAGGACGAGGTCTACGAAAAAATGCTGGAATTCCTCTTTAAAATAAAGCCTGAGGAGCTAAATGATATAAACGATATGAGCCGTTTTGCCAAGGATAAAATGCCCTATGTGGAAACTGATTATTCATATGATGTAAAGGAAATTGAAACGGCAATCCTTTCGGGTCCGTCGGTACTGATAATAGACGGTATTTACGGTGCTTTAACGGTGGATACAAGAACATACCCTATGCGTTCTATTGACGAGCCGAGAAAGGATAAGTCCTTACGTGGCTCACGTGACGGCTTTGTTGAGACCCTTGTTATGAATACCGCTATGATCCGCCGCCGCATAAGAGACAGCCGCCTTCGCATGGAATATATGCAGATAGGAACAGATACTAAGCTTGATATAGCTATCAGCTATATAGACGGTCTTGCCGATAAGAAAACACTTGATATCTTGCGCAAAAGGCTAAAGGAAATCAAGGTAGGCGGAATTTCAATGACACAGCAGGCATTATCGGAAAAACTTCAGAAATCTGCCTTTTTCAATCCGTTTCCAAAGTTTAAATTCACGGAACGACCTGATTATACCTCGGCTTGCATATTGGACGGCAGAATAGCTCTTGTAATGGATAATTCTCCTACGGTAATGCTGATACCAATGTCCCTTTCAGACTATTTCAGGGAAACCGACGATTACTACTTTTTACCCATTTCCGGCAGTTATATAAGAACCCTTAGAATTATTGTATCGTTTGCTACCGTGCTTTTAACACCCGTTTATCTTTTGCTGTTAAAATATCCCGAAATTATACCTGATTGGCTCTTATTCATAGTACCCGAGGCCTTAGGAGCAATACCGCTTGTAGTGCAGTTTTTATTGCTCGAATTACTTGTAGACGGTCTTAGACTCGCCTCTGTAAACACACCCGATACACTTTCAAACTCCTTAGGCATAATCGGCGGACTTTTAATTTCGGAATTTGCGGTAAATGTCGGCTGGTTTATACCCGAATGTATACTTTTTACCGCCTTTATAACCGTTTCGGGATTTTCACTGCCAAGCTTTGAAATGGGCTATGCTATGAAGTTTGAGCGAATACTTCTGCTTTTACTTGTTCAGTTTTTCGGATTTTGGGGATTTTTAGGCGGCATAGTATTTTTAATTTTTGCAATGCTTAATATTAAAACTCTGTCAGGCAGATGTTATCTTTATCCCATAATTCCCTTTAAGCCAACGGCATTTGCTGAACTGTTTTTGCGTTTTCCCATGAAATAGAAATTCCTCCGTTTGTTAACTGAAAGTTCACATATTTGAATAACAAATGCAATAAAATAGGCTTATCATAGTGGGCATAAGGAGGAATTATCGTGGATGATTTCAATAATATAAATAATAACAATGAAAATAACGGCTTTGACAGCGTGGAAAATGTTAAAAGCGACAGCGGCTACACCGTAACGCCTGACGGCGGCTTTTACACAAAGCAAAAGGAGGATATAATTCAGGACGAGGTTGTGACACCTGCACCCGAGCCGCAAAAAACCTCTTACAGTCAGCCGCAGTATTCGGCACCTAAAAACAATTACTACCCAAACGGCAGTTACGGTCAGTATGCTTATCCGCCCTACAAAAAGCCTAAAAAGGTTAAAATGCCGAAAAGAAAGAGGCAATACGGCGGCGGTGCAGTTGTATTAGCAGGTGTTTTAGCGGCGGTTATCGGTGCTTTAAGCGGTGCGATGGTTACGGCATTTGTAACACCCGAAAAAACCGTCATTAAGGAAAGCGGAGTTTCGGGAAGTAATGTCAGCATAAATGTTGATGAAACGGTGGAATCCGTGGTTGAGGCGGTTGCCACAAAGGTAACACCCAGCGTTGTCGGCATAAGAACTACCACCTCAGTTACCAACTTCTTTGGCGGCAGTCAGGAGGCAACGGGTGAGGGCAGCGGTGTTATTTACAGTAGTGACGGATATATTATAACAAACTACCATGTTATATCGGACGCTATTTCCAACCGTACAGGCTCTAAAATAGAGGTTTATGTCGACACACTCGATTCTGATTCCTACACAGCCTCGGTAGTCGGCTATAATATATCCGCTGACCTTGCGGTTATAAAAATTGATGCTACAGGTCTTACCGCAGTAGAGCTTGCCGATTCTACAGAGCTTAGCGTGGGTCAGTATGTTATAACTGTAGGCAACCCCGGCGGTCTCGAATTTATGGACAGCGTTACCTACGGTGTTATAAGCGGTCTTAACCGTGTGGTTTCCTCCGACTCCAGCGTTCAGCTGATACAGACCGATGCGGCTATCAACCCCGGAAATTCGGGCGGTGCGCTGGTTAATACAAAGGGTCAGCTTGTAGGCATCAACAGCTCCAAAATCGTTTCCGAGGAATTTGAGGGTATGGGCTTTGCAATTCCGTCAAATTCAGTTAAGGAAATTTGTGATAATATTATCTCAAACGAAAATTCTCCCGAGCCGTATATCGGTGTTTCTATTAGTGAGAAATACACCTCCGAGGTTCTGGAATATTACGGCTTCCCAAGCGGCGCAGTAATATTGAGTGTTGCCGAGGGCAGTCCCGCCGAAAGTGCAGGTCTCGCAAAAGGTGACATTATTACCGAATTTAACGGCACCGAAATCAGGGAATATACAATGCTTGAGGATTTGTTAAAGCAATGCTCGCCGGACGAAACGGTAGATGTTAAGATTTACCGCAGCGGCAGATATTACACCACTAAAATTACGATTGGCTCCAACAACTAAACATCAAATGCAGACCCGATTTTTTAAAGGTCTGCATTTTTTTCTTGACAAATCGGAAAATATAGTTTATTATTGTATTAGTTAAGTAATACAATAATACGTGAGGTGATGAAATGTCTTGGTATTTTTCTAATGATAAGCCGATTTTCCAACAGCTTGTTGATATTATTACCACCGATATCATAATCGGTAAGTATAAGTTGGGTGCTAAGCTTGATACGGTTCGTGATTTGGCGGTTGAGGCAGGGGTAAATCCCAACACCATGCAAAGAGCGCTTGCCGAAATCGAGGAAACGGGGATAATCTACACAAAGCGAGGAGACGGTCGTTACGTTACGGAGGATTACTCTAAGATTGCAAGCATAAAGGAAAAGTATGTAAACGGCTATACCGAAAAATACATTGAGTCCTTAAAAAATTTAGGACTTAATAATGATGAAATTGCAGAAGCGGTTAAAAAATTACTCAAATAAGGAGCTGATTTTATGGATTTAATTATGGAATGTAAGGCGCTTACAAAGGTTTATACCAACCAAATAGCGCTGTCAAATGTGAATTTGCAGATAGGGAAGGGCAGAATAGTCGGTCTGTTAGGACCTAACGGCAGCGGTAAAACCACACTTATAAAGCTTACAAACGGTCTGCTTACACCTACTCACGGCGAAATTTTAATAGACGGTGAGCCGATAGGTGTTAATTCAAAGAAAAAGGTTGCCTATCTGCCTGACCACAATTTTTTGCCTCAATGGATGACTACACAGCAGATGTTAGGCTTTTTTGCCGATTTTTACGAGGATTTCAATATGCAAAAGGCAGAGGAAATGCTCAAAAGCCTTGAAATTGATAAAAAGCGTAAAATTAAAACCCTTTCAAAGGGCACACAGGAAAAGGTTGCTTTGATAATGACCATGAGCCGTGAATCACAACTTTATATGCTTGACGAGCCTATAGCAGGTGTCGACCCAGCTACAAGGGATTACATTCTGCGTACTATTATTTCTAACTACAGCGAAAACGCCACGGTAATTATTTCGACCCACCTAATTGCCGATGTTGAAAAGGTTTTGAGTGATGTTATTTTTATAAATAAGGGAGAAGTAGCTCTGTGCGACACCGTAGATAACATCCGTCAAAAAGAGGGTATGAGTGTAGATGAGTATTTCAGGGAGGTATTCAAATGCTAAAGAAGCTTTTTAAACATGAATTTTATTCACTTTTCAGAAATCTACTGCCGATTTATGTGGCGCTTGGTGTATTCACAATAACCTGCAAGCTTACTTCACTAATTGAAATGGATAACATAATTTACGAGACTGTAAGCGGATTTTCGGTAATGTTCTATGTCGTTTCGATTTTAGCCATGTTTATTGTGGGAATGGTTATAATCATAACAAGATTTTATAAAAATCTTTTGTCACATGAGGGGTATCTATCATTTTCTTTGCCCTTTACCGCTACACAGCATATTGTATGCAAGCTGATTTGTGCTGTTACTATGATTAGCGTAAATTTCGTTGCGGTGTTGCTGTCACTTCTTATAGTTGGTTTGGGCACAGATGCTTTAAACGAGATAATTGAAGCATTTAAAATGATGTTTAACGAAATGTTTGCAGGTCAGGTAGCCTTTAGAGTAACATTTTTTATACTGCAAATTGTTCTTATGTTAATACTTGCAGCTTTTCAGTCTATTCTTATGTTTTATGCCGCAATGGCGATTGGTCAGCAGTTTAAAAGTAAAATAGGCGGCTCGGTTTTAGCATATATCGGTCTGTATGTTGCTATGGAAAGTATAATGACGGTATGTATGATACCTCTAATGCTGATATTCGGCGAAAACTTTGAAAATTATCTTATGAACGGCGGTATCGGCGCTGTGCAGGTTTTCTTAATTTTACCTATGGCAATGTATGTTGTTTTCAGTACGGTTTATTTTCTTATTACACGCCATTTTCTTACTAAAAAGCTTAATCTTGAATAATTTTAAGGCTGTCTCAATTTCAAAGAGACAGCCTTTTAATGTAATTTATCCGTCATAATCCTCAATAGCACGTGATGCTTCCTCACGGGTGGGGAAGGCTATTCCGCTGTCAAGCTGGCGTTTATCGTTCTCAGGCAGGGTATCAAGCAATATTCCGCCGTAGACCTCGATTATATCGTCGCCGTTATAAAGCGCCACATTATTTCCGTAGGAATGTAAAACCCACATTTCAGGATTTTCCTGTTTATTTTTAATCACCGCACCCACTGCAATTATTATAGCCGCAATGGAAAGGGTAACTACTATAATAATTATTGCTGTGGTTCGCTGTCTTTTGTCAGAAAACACTTAAAACACCGTCCTATCACACTAAGTATTTTGCCCCGATATTACCATAATATACAAAATTCTGGAAAACGTTTAAATATCTGTCGGTATTACACCGCACAGCAGCATTACCGCCACGCTAGCCATTACCGAAAAGGGAAGATACTCTTTTTTTAGCTTTATTTTAAATTCCTCCGGCTCGATTTCGTTGCCGTTTATGTCGGTTACTGTTCTTTGCAGGGTTGTAAGGAGGGTTTCACTGTTAATGCTTGATAGCGTTATAGTGTTTTTAGCTCCCATACCGCAGGATATTACGGGGATACGGCTTTTCGAAAAAAGCTCGAGTGCCTTTTGGTTGCAGTCCTCACAGATACCTATAAACCCCTGTGGAAAGGTTTGACCCGAAAATCTTTTGGTATCGTCTAAAATTAGGGCGATACCTTTTTTCATTTTAAGGTCGGTTTTCTTATACGAGCTTATAATTGTTATCTGCTCCGTGCCCGAAAATACCGCCTTATCCGAAATATAATTCGCTCCCACACCTGTCAAAATTTCGGTTATTTCTTTTTCGCACCGATTTTTTCTATCTGAAAGCAGTATCACCATTAAAGTCACCCAAAAGCTATTATTTGTAGGTTTAATAAAAATAACCATAAAAAAGGGAGCCGAAGCTCCCTTAAATTATTTGTATTGAATTTTACTTGTGTGGTCGGTTATAAACTCTACCGTATCGAATTTTTCGCTTAAAAGCGACTTTAAAGGCTCTATTACTATATCCTCAGTGTTAAAGTGACCGCCGTCAAAAAGCGAAATTCCGTTGTCATCTGCCATTAAAAACTGATGATGCTTAATTTCAGAGGTTACAAGTGCGTCAAATCCGCCGTTTATGGCATCCTCAATAAATTCGCCGCCGCTACCTGAACATACAAGCACCTTTTCTATTGGTTTTCCGCCGTCAACATACCTAATACTGCCGTTAAGAGTGTTTTTAAGCCTTTCTGCAAAGCTTTCGGCCGAAACAGAGGGAACAACCCCACATCTTAGCAAAAAACCGTCACAGGCGGTATAAGACTTAATTTCCGTTAGACCTATGGCTTTGCAAAGGCTGTCAGATACACCGCTGTCGGCAATGTCAAGGTTAGTATGCATTGAAATTACCGAAATTCCGTTATTTACAAGCTCATACACAACAGAACCCTTTAAAACATTCTTTAAAGGCTCGAAAATAACGGGGTGGTGGGTGACTATAAGCTGACAGTCGCTTTCTTCCGCCTTTTTTACAGTACTCAGGGTGCAATCCAAAGAAATAAGCGCTTTTTTAACCTCAGTATCAGGATTGCCCACAAGCAGACCTGCGTTATCAAAATCGCAGGCAGTGCTTACAGGGTAAAGGGAATTAAGATAATCGTAAATTTCTCTTACAGTCATATTTTAAGCCTTTTTAACAAAAGAATCTTTGAGTGCTACGGTGCGGTTAAATACCAATTTATCAGCGGTAGTATCGGGGTCAACACAGAAGTAACCCTGACGCATAAACTGGAAGGTATCGCCGACCTTTACATCCTTAAGGCTTGCATCAAGCTTGCAACCTTTAAGAACGGTAAGGGAATCGGGGTTAAGGTTATCAGCAAAGGAGGAAACACCCTCCTCATCACTTGGGTTGGGAACATTGAAAAGACGTTCATAAAGTCTAACCTCGGCATCAATTGCATTGTTTGCATCTACCCAATGTAAAGTTCCTTTTACCTTTCTGCCGTCAGGTGTCTCGCCGCCGAAGCTTTCGGGGTCGTAGGTGCAGTGAACTACAGTAATATTGCCGTTTTCGTCGGTTTCGTGGGAGGCATATTTAATATAGTAAGCGCCCTTTAAGCGGACTTCTTTTGCAGGACAAAGTCTGAAATATTTACCGGGTGGGTCTAACATAAAATCGTCCTGCTCAATGTAAATTTCCTTTGAGAAGGTGACCGAGCGCTTACCCATTTCAGGCTTTGCAGGATTGATGTCAACTTCGATTGTATCGGTTTTATCCTCGGGGTAATTATCAATTACAACCTTTAAAGGACGAAGCACCGCCATAGCACGGTCGGCATTTTCGTTTAAATAATCTCTTACACAGGATTCGAGCAAAGCGTAATCAATAACGCTGTAAGCCTTGGAAACACCGATTTTATCTACAAAGGCACGTACAGCCTCAGCAGGGTAGCCTCTACGGCGCATACCGCAAATTGTAGCCATACGAGGGTCGTCCCAACCTGAAACCAGACCGTCGTTCACAAGCTTTAAGCACTTACGTTTACTTGTCAAAGTATAGTTTACATTCATTCGTGCAAACTCAATTTGTCTTGGAGCCTCGGGAATTTCGAGGACCTCTAAAAACCAGTTGTAAAGCGGTCTGTGGTTTTCAAACTCCAACGAGCAAAGGGAGTGGGTAACCCCCTCCTTAGCGTCACTAAGGGGGTGTGCAAAATCGTACATGGGATAAACACACCATTTGTCACCCGTTCTGTGATGGTGAGCCTTCATTATACGGTAAATAATCGGGTCACGCATATTGATATTGGATGATGCCATATCAATTTTAGCTCTGAGCACCATAGCGCCGTTATCAAATTCGCCTTCGGTCATACGCTTAAAGAGGTCTTTGGTTTCCTCAATAGGACGGTTGCGGTAGGGGCTCTCAGTTCCTGCCTCGGTAAGGGTTCCTCGCATTTCACGAATCTCGTCAGGGGTGGATTCATCTACATATGCAAGACCCTTATCAATAAGCTTTAATGCACATTCGTAAATAAAATCAAAGTAATCGGAGGCATAGTAAACATTATCCCAGTTAAAGCCCAGCCACTTTATATCCTCCATAATAGCGTCAACGTATTCAACATCCTCTTTAGTGGGGTTGGTATCGTCAAGACGCAGATTGCACTTACCGCCGTATTTTTCAGCGGTAGCAAAGTCAATGCATATAGCCTTAGCGTGACCTATATGCAAATAACCGTTAGGCTCAGGGGGGAAACGGGTTTGAACTTTGTTGTACACACCCTCACTTAAATCCTCATCAATAAAATCGTGGATAAAATTGGAGGGCATTGCATTTTCATTTGTTTCAATTATTTTTTCTTCCATAAAGACATTCCTTATAATGAATTTATTGCAGTATCTATTCTTTTAATACATTCGTCTCTGCCCAAAACCTGCATAATACTGCAAAGGTCGGGAGTATTTCGTCTGCCTGTAACCCCTATACGCAAAACGGTGCTTAAATCACCTGCATGACCCTTATAGCTTTCAGGCTCGGCCTTGTACTGCTTGGTCTCTGACGCAAAGCCGATTGTCGGGGCGATTGCTTTAATGCGGTCAAACCATTGCTGTCGGTCGTCCTTATCGTCGTAAACATCCTTGTAAGCGTTAAGGAAATCCTTAGCATCCTCTGTATTTATATTTTCGGGCAAAGTGAAATTTGGGGTATATAATTCACCGAACATATAGGAGAAATATTCCTTAGCCTCACTCCATTTTGCAATATCCTTGCGGGGCTTCGGTACATCACGGTCAATAGCAAATACCGATTTTGTATATTCGGGATTTTTAGTAAGAATTTCGTAAAATTCACCGTCAAACTCCTTTGCCCAAGCAGTAATTTTATCATATACTTCACCGCTTGAAAGCTTGGAAACACGGTTTTTGCTGACGTCTGTAAGCTTAACTTCATCAAACAACGCACCCGAAACACTCATCTTTTTAAGGTTGAACTTAAAGGCTTTGTAAGAGGTATCGGGGTTGGCTCTGCGCCAATCCTCAAAATCGGAGGCGGCAACCGTCATAAGATAATCTATAACACACTCACTGTCATACCCCTGCTCAGCAAAGAAATGCACCGCCGCCTCGGGGTCTTTACGCTTTGAAATCTTACGCTTAGCGCCATTATCCAGCTTCATAATAGGGGAGATATGACCGTATTTAGGCGGCTTAAAGCCTAAAATTTTGAAAAGCTGAATGTGTTTCGGCACAGAGGAAATCCATTCGTCACCCCTTAGAACGTGTGTGGTGTGCATTAAATGGTCGTCCACAGCGTGAGCAAAGTGGTAGGTGGGAATACCGTCCGACTTTAAAAGAACGAAATCCTCGTCATTTTCGGGCATTTCTATTTTACCCTTGATAGTATCCTCAAAAATTATCTTGTTTTCTTCATTACCGTTGGATTTAAGGCGCACTACAAAAGGCTTTCCCTCGTCAATTAAAGCCTTAGCCTCCTCATAGGAAATATCACGGTGTTTAGCCCATTTGCCGTGATAGCCTGTACGTACCTTTTGGGCTTCCTGCTCGGTTCTTACCGCCTCTAATTCCTCAGCGGTACAAAAGCAGGGGTAGGCAAGACCCTGACGGATAAGCTCTTTTACATAGGTCTGGTAAATTTCGGCACGCTGACTTTGCTGGTAAGGACCGTATTCGCCCTTTTGCTCGGTGCCCGAAACAAAGCCCTCGTCAATAGTGATGCCGAAACGGTTAAGACCGTCTATAATATCCTCAATTCCGCCCTCAATTTCACGCTTTTTGTCAGTGTCCTCGATTCTTGTATAAAAAATACCGTTTGTAGATGTAGCGGTAATTCTGTTTACAAGGGCGGCAAAAAGTGTGCCCAAATGCAGATATCCTGTAGGGCTGGGGGCAATACGTGTAACCCTTGCACCCTCGGGCAAATTGCGGGCAGGGTAGAGGTTCTCGTAATAATCTGTAGTTTTAGTAATATTTGGCAGTAAAAGCTCTGCCATAAGTTCGTTGCTGTTCATATTCTCTCCTGAATTACTGTTTTAAAAGCTTATTTAATTCGTTCATAAAAGTATTTATGTCCTTAAACTGGCGGTAAACCGAGGCAAATCGTACGTAAGCCACCTCGTCGATTTTCTTTAATTTCTCCATAACAAGCTCGCCTATACGCTCACTGCTTACCTCACGGTCAAGGGAGTTCTGTATTATGGTTTCGATTTCGTCTATCAAATTATCAAGAGTATCTATAGATACCGGACGC